>JBBSCU010000110.1:0-16437 GCA_038249935.1 Chroococcales cyanobacterium | reverse complement strand
CGTCCTTATGACGTGGCTCCACAAATTAATCAATCCTCGAACAACTCTGTACCTGTTCCAATACCTAGGCTAAATACTCACTCTCCTCGAATTCGCCAAAATGAGAAGTTAGTACTGTATTGTTGGGAGTCTCGAAGGTGAACTGTGTAGTAGCTGGAGGGTTCGGTATGCTGTTGAGAATGCAATCATCGATCCATTCGTAGTCGTCCTCTCCGAGAATTCGTACCTTAAATTTGCAGTCTGGATTTTGAATCTTGGAAGTGAACTGTTTCCTTATACTTTCCTCCCATGCCTCAATGACCCCGCATTCACCAGCAAGTCTGGGTAGCAGCTTTTTATCTGGGATTGCCTTGATTTTCTTGGTCAAGGTTCGCCCATCCGAAGTTCGAAACTCAAGCCAAATCTTGCTATCACCACTTTTAAATCTGTGGTAGGGTTCGGCGCTGATCTGAACTGTTCCGAAGTCTGACTCTAATTTAAACGTGAAAGGCTTCGTGTCGTAGAGGCTGTAGTAACTGCATTTTGGGGGGCGAGTGATAGCATCGCTATCGATACGAATCTCATTCGCGACTACTGAGTTATCTGCCTGGATGGGAAAGTGAACTTCAATTTCAGTTTTTTCCTCTATGTAATTTGTAGTTATTTCAATCTGACCCGTCACTGCCTTAGCTGGTAGGGGTTCTGACCCGTCACCTGACCCGTCACCTGACCCGTCACCACCCGTCACCGACCCGTCACCACCCGTCACCCGTTCCATAAGTAAGTAGTCGTATGTCGCATTTTGTTCGTCTAGGGCGGTTCTCAAACGTAATCCCTTGATGAATTTCCCGGTTTTGGTATGGTGCTTTTGTATACTCCATTTCAAGACTGTGGTGCAAAGCTCGATTAAATCGGGAGTAAAAACCTTGCTACTCTTGGGACAATCGCCAGAAGCTTGGCAGTAGCGGATATAAGAGCCAAATAAGGTATGCACCTGTTCGCCGTTTGAACCCTCGTTTCTGTCATTGCCGACTGGAGTTACGGCGTTGAGATCATAAATAATCCTATCGTTGATCCAGGCGGCGGCGGAATCACCCTTCATTTGATTGTTCCAGAATTCTAAGGTACATTCTGGAATTTCTTTCTTGCCCCTCAGCGATCGGGCTACCCGATCGTCTGGAATTGAAAGTAAATAGTTGGTGAATGCCCCCAATTCTGGCTCGAATACCGTAGATAGCTGTTGGCGATTCGCTTCAGAAACAGTGTTGTTACACGGGACGGCGATGGTTCGACGCTTGGCGCGGCTACTGCTGCCACCACTAAAAACGGGGAAATTAGAAACGACTAGGGTCATTCCCTGGTAATCAAAGTTAAAAGATTTCTTGCGTTTTTCTTCGGCTCTGACCTGATCTTCACCAGTCAGGCTGAGGAACCTGCCGATACTTCCTCTATAAGGATCTTCGTCGGGGAATATTATCAGCCGCTTGCCAAAAGCGTTCGCCCCCTCAAATTGGTTGGTGCACCAGATTGGGAGATTGGTCACCAAAACGTTCTGCTTTCCAATTAATTCAGTCAACAGTCTGGTGAATGTGCCTTTACCTGTTCCACCCAGTCCAATCAGGTGAAGGAATTTCTGTAAATCGTAACGGCCTTTGATTACGGCGTTGCAGTAACAAATTAGTAATTCCTTGATGTCAGCATTGCCAGATGAAAGGTGTTCTAGGAATTTATTAATATTTTCCCAATTTCCCCCCTCAGCAGAATAATCTCTTGGCAGGCACCAAGTAAGGCGATATTTAGCTGAGTGTGGCAATAATTTGCCTGTGCTGATTTCTACTACTCCGTTCAGAAATGGCAGAATTTCGCGGGATGAAACCTGATTCCATTGGCGCTCGACCAGTTCGTGGCGCAATATTTTTGTTATGCCTGTGACATAATCAGGCCCAAAATTGCAAGCGCCTTCACTAAGGATAATTTTATAGATTATCGCTTCGGCATATTCCGGCGATTCGTTGGACCAAATTCCATCAAAATCAGCTGCGTATCTACGCCATTGCTTTGTTTCGTTATCAAATGCCAGTAGCTCCCGGTAATCTTCGGCTATCTTTTTCGCCATCTGGTCAGGGGGCGGGTTTTTGCGCTTCTCTTCTTTTCCTGAAGAGGCGTTGCCCCCTGGCTTAAATTGCTTCTCTAATCTAGCGATCGCTCGATTGTAAGCTGAGTCAAAAGCTCCAAATCCTTTATTCACTATTAAATCATCCACTCCTTTGCCATCCTCCGATGACCAAAAAATATCCTCACTGTAGATCCTAAATCCATCTCTGTCCAAGATGCCCCCCAAGGCTCGTTTGGCGGCATTAACTCGATGTCTGGTTTTTTCTTTGCTGTCACGATCGAAGGCAAATAGCCAGATGGCATCTTCCTGGTTGAACCGTCTTAGATCCGGGATTAATTCTTGGCGGCCGCCAGAGTTACACCCATAGAGAGTTAGCGGGACATACCCTTGAGTGAGGATGGATAATCCCTTTTTGCCCCCTTCGCCGACGATGCGGGGAATCGAAGCCGTTTCAACCCATTCCCAAAAGCTACCGTCTATCGGCACCTCTACTCCATAGCGGCTGGCAATTTTCTTTCTGATCGAAAGCGGGACGGGTGGGAGAAAGGCGCGATCGCCATTGCCTTTGGGAGCCAAATAACTGTAAGGGCGCTGGCGGTCTTCGTCCCAAATGGAGACGGCTGCTTGCCAAACTGTGGTGTCTTCGTTCATGAAGAAAGCGGCGTAAATTGGCTCTTTGACTTGTTGGGTAAATCTGGTGAATGTCCAGTTTAGTGCCTCGTGAATTGGGGTAGTCACTTCGCCGCCATAGTCAAATTCCTGATCTTCATGAAATTCGATGCAATGCTTAAATAGCTGTGGATCTATGCCACTGCCATCAATAAAGGCGGTTTCAATGAATTCTTTAAACTCATTAAATGATTGGAATCTATTTCTGGAATTAGGCTGACATTCAGCACTTAGCACTGAAGAACCTTGCTGTGAGAGAGTTCTGCTAATCATTTCTCTCTCCAGATATGCTACAATTTAGTGAAATTGATGTTTTAATTTGTTGATTATTTTGCTGAGGGATGTCACTGCATCGCCTCAGTTTTTTATGTCTTTCTTTAATTATTGAAGCTGGTGCTGGTGTTATCTGTAGCATGGTAGTACTGGATGGTAGGGTGTTGGATTTATCTTTGTTTTTGTCGGTGACGGGTCGGTGACGGGTGGTGACGGGTGAGGTGACGGGTCGGTGACGGGTGAAGGTGACGGGTTGGAATGCTTACTGTATAAGGCGGTGACGGGTCAGTGACAACTAACTGGTAAAAATGGTTGGGAAAAAGTTCGCATTCAAGTTCCGTTTTGTGATCATGGTTGGGAAGGGTCAGTCAATGGCTGCCAGCACGACAGAAAACGAAACCTGTCTATATTCACCAGGGGCGGATATAGCGAAAACTTTCTCACCCCAGATAATCACTTCGGGGTATCCATTCAAGGGAATGATTTCCGAACTGTGGATAAAATCCCCTGTTACTGTTTTAAGCGTTATTTTCACGTTGTTGGCGATATATCCATAAAAAAGCCGTTCTTACTTTTGCAGGTAGGACGGTGTCATGAAGCTTCTTGAAATTGTTTTTGCAGTTCTCGAAGTACTCTAAATCGTTTAACCCTAGACTTGAGGCGATTTACTTCGTCTTTAAGGCGCTGAATCTCACTCTCTTCAAGCTCGACCTGATCGCAATATTCGTCGATCAGGCTGTCAAGAGCTCCCCCAATAACTGTTGTTCCGGGGCTGAAGGCACTTGATTGCGAGCTATACGCTCGATTATTTCGCTTTTGCTGATTCCCAATAGATTCGCTTTCTCCTCCAGCAACTGCACAGCTTCTGGAGAGACCGACAGATTCAGACTCTGCTTTCTCTGTCCATGTAATGGCTTCCTCATTTTTTCTTGTACCCATAGACTTCCCCTATTATATCCGCACGGAACCTTTACTTTTATTCAGCCTAGTACTAGACTATATCTAGTTGTATGCTCATGCAATAGAAAAACCCCAAGCCCGGTAGAGATAGCAGCCTGCCAGCCACAAGCAAACACCAAAGACCTGCTAGGGGGCAGATAACTGACAACTGACAACTGCATTCACCCATAAGTCGATGAAGACCTGGCTCAAGAGGAAATCGAACAGCCTGTAACGATTACTGATTAAGGATTAGAGCCACAAAGCAACACGCTATTACTGTTCCACCATTAACCCCCCATGAACGAACAAGAAACCATCGACAAAGCGACTAACGGGCGATTGCTAGGCAACTACAGCAATCGTAAAGGGCGCAAGAAGGAATGGAAAGACCTAACTGTTGACCCACTCTCGGAGGGATCTGATTCGCATCAAGCCGAGTACGTGACGGGCAAAGCTCCAATGACTTGGGCGTTGCTCGAAGTCGGACAACTCTTTTCTCGTTCGAAAAGCGGCAAGAACCTGCACTGCAAGCTCAACCATGGCCGCGCCATTTGCCTAGATACCCGCCAAGCGATTGAGATCAAGCCCAGTATCCGCAATTCTTTACAGATTTGGGTAGTGACTAATTTCAACTCGACCAGTGCAAGTAAAACCGATTTTTAAAGGCGATCGCCCATCTACCAAGAATTGCGATCGCCCCAAACTGAGGAAATTGTTTCATTTCAAGCAAAACAACTTATCCAAATTATGCCAGACAAAAACTACGTCGAACGTTATATCAACAGAGCTCGCACGACAGAGAATGAAGCCGAGAAGAATAATTGCCTTTACCGTGCGGGGACACAGATGGAGGTGATTGAGTCAAATGGGAACGATAAGCTTACCTCCGCTCAACAGCGAGCAGTATTCGATGCAGCAGATAAATTACTAGGGAGGAAAAAGTGAACGACAGCAAAAATAATATTTTTTGGCTGTTAGCTGCGTCCGCCGTAGCATTTTTTTACTGGCACAACGGCGACAGTCAGCAACTCACACCTCAGTTACAAAAGGACCTGGACAACTGCCAAGCCGAATTTAAAGCTTTTAAGGATGGGCTGACCTATGGCAGAAAATGAGCAAAAGATAGTAGTCGAGGTTCCCCGCGATGCCTACGGCGGTAAACTACGCGGTTATTCCCCAATTGCTAGTACAGCCGAAGTATCGCGGTTGGAGGAATTTAAAAGGGGGTGGACAGACGCGATCGCACTACCGGACAATTTACCAGACTTGGCTTTTCACCTTGCGTCACACATAATGATTCCCGCGCTGTTTAGCAGTTGCTGGGTAAGTCTGCCAATACCATCATTTCTGCGGCTCTTAGTGTTGGGAGTGCTAGCCGTCGCTGGTGCTGTTCTCTGTTATTTGCGGGAAGCAGTGCCAGAGGTGGATAAAGTACTGCTGTTCCGTGTGGGGTTAGTGGCGTTGGGGGTGTTACTAGGATTATGACCGAATTGCACCCGTCACAGCTACATCAACACCTACAAATGTACGCCCGTGCTAAGTGGTCCTCCTGGGGAAGTTTAGCCATTAGCCTGGGGTTGCTGTCTTTAGGGGTTTCCTCAGACAAGAGCGTAAAACATTGCAAGACGTGGTTGCTTGGGGCATCAGTCGCCACACTGGAGGTAGGACGACGGCAAGTCCACACAGCAAAATTACTGCAAAAATCGCTGGGAGATATTGAGCAGATTTCACGCCTAAACTTTCAATCCTGGATGCGATCGCAAACCCAAGCCACGGCACAATTAGCTGTCACAGTCAACGCAATCAATCCCAATTGGCAGCCGGAAAACCTAATTAAAGACCCGGTAGAGTACGTCAACCGAGTTCAGAAACACGTTGCGCTGGTTGGCGGGACTGGGGACGGGAAATCAACGCAAGCTCAGTACTTCTCAACCCGCATTGGCGGTCAGGTCGTCGTTTATGATGTTGACTCAGCCAAGGGTGATTGGGCGTGGGTGGAACCCGACAACCTCATCGGCGATGGGGGATTGGCGGAAGTAAACAAGGCTATGGGTCTTGCGCTCGACCATCTAGAAAAGATGCGAGTGTACCGAAAGACAGTATCTAAGGACGTTCCCCAAGAGTTTGCTATTTTCTACATCGCTGAAGAGTTCCCGGTGCTTGCTGACTGCGACAACGCCCCCGAATGGATCAGACAACACGCTAAGGTAGGACGAAAGCGCAGACAGTTCATTATGGTTTTAGCCCAAAATGACACAGCTGCTAACTTTGCACTTGTTGGTGACGCTGATATCCTAGACACTTGCTTTGTGCGTATCCGGCTAGGGAAAAAAGCGCAGGACTATGCCAAATCAACACTAAAGAATTCCCAGTTAGAACAATGGCTGAAGGCTGGTGGTAAAAAACGGTTTATGGTTGATGACCATCCTTGTGAACTGGATTTAGGACTATGGCAACCAAACGCGAAGGCACCTGCGGAAAACTCCGGCGGCGGAAACGAGCATGAGCAAGTTCCTCCAAAAACCATGAATGAATATGAGCAATTCATCCTTGACTGGGGACAACAGCACCCAGGCGAGGTTTTGAAAGCCAGAATCCTGCTACAAGCTAGCCGCCTATTTGAGGGAATGCAGCCCGATGAGGTGCGGATATTCTTTGCTTCTATGGCTGATAGGGGACTGGGTGAAGTTGAGGGGATTGGCGATCGCTTGGGCTGGAAGTGGATAAAGTAGTGTCTACACTTTGCCTACAGTCCGTCTACAGGCTGTAGGCGAAGGTTTACGGGTGGATTTAGGAGTGATAGCAAGGGATTTTAAATGCTGTTGCGATCGCTCTTAAATTCACCTGTTGAGGCTATCAAGTCCGTCTACAGCGTCTACATTTTTTTCACCCAAAAATTATAGGTGTAGACGCTGAAATCCTTGCCCAGAGAGGTTTTTGGCGATTGTAGACAAAAATTCTGGGGTTGAAAAAACTTAAAGAATCGAAACAATTTTTAAATCTGCAATTTTTGAGGAGTAAAGCTTCTGGTCGCGCTTTACAACCCAACGGCAATATTTCAAGAATTCACTAGTTCTAGCTTTCTTTGTGAGTGGTCTGATTCTGGATTAAATAAGTTTTGATCTCTCTAAGCTCGCTATTTTGCTCAGAAAGTCGATTCTCAATGTCGTCAAATCCAAAAGCAATATTTTTTGATATTTGGTCTTGATTTCTGATCATGTGATCAAAATCGCGCTTGGCATTTAAGGCTTTTTCTGCCGATAGAACCGCTTCTTCAATCGTTTGCGATCGTCGGCTGATCCACCAAATTACCCAGCCCGATACGCTACCAAGGAAAGCCAATAAAAAGCCCGCTAGGCTAGGATTAAAATTCATTTTTTTAAATATCTACAAATTCCCATATCTTAAAAGTGCAGTCCTTAAAGTATTTTGGAGCTTCAAAAGAAACTTGATAGTTGCTCGGAAAACGCAAAAATTTAATGATTACCGGCGTATAAAGAGCAATAAATTTAGATTCGCCCAGTGCCAGGACTAAGGAAAATGGCACCACAATAGCTTGATGCAAGTATCCGGCTTTGTACCAATTTGGTTTAGCTGTGCGACCAGAAACCTGAACAGCGATAACTGAGGAAGAAAAAAGGTGAGAAGGCTCAAACGCCGCTATCGGCTGGATAATCATGTCGCCTGATATTGTTGCGTTTTTAGTGGAATCCATGATCAGATTCCACTTGCTTGCATCACTAAACTGAGTCACAAGATTCCTACTCTTGACAAATTATTCTCAACCGTTAATAAAAAATCATCAATATCAACTGCCGCAGCTTCCAAGCAATCAATATAATCTTGAAAGGAAATTTCACCTTTAGCAAATCGAGTATTAGCTAATTCAGTGATTTCCTCTCGCTTGATTAAATCGCTTATTTCTTCTTGAGAAACTTTAGGAACTAGAAAAATTTCGCACTTAATCAAATCAAAAATCATCAGAATCTCTCAGGCGCGAAAGACACTGATTTTGTTTCTCCCGCAGCTATAACCAAAGCAATAATCGCCGCTTTTTGATCGCTATAGGATGGCTGCGCCGTAATTGCGCCAAACGGGAAGGTATAAGAGACGTTGGATTTAGCCTTGTATGGGAGACCTGTTAATTTACTTGTTTTGCTCGATGCTGTAGCTCCTGTAACATTTCGGCAAGAAGCCTTGGCTGGCTTAAATCCTATAGCCCGAATATCATTAGAGTCGACGGTATTAATTCCTAATGCTGCTACGCTTAATCCAAATAAAGCGTATTGCCCTTGCGATCTATTGGAGATGCTTATGACATATTCATCTGTTGCTGATGAGGGTAATGCAAATGGTTTTATAGATACGCTGACTAAATTACCAGGGTTTGATGATGCGGCTCTAGGATAATCAATATCAACTTTTCCCGCTTTCCAATCTTGGTATTTTTTCAGGGGAGTACCCGCCGGCGCATCTGGCACTGCTCCATCAGATCCTGAGGCAGTCGGGCGAAGATACCTTAAGGCTGCATCTAAATTATTAAATCGTTTTGCCATCTCTGCTTACTACTCTGTTGTACTTTATACTTCTTGTATAACACCGTAAAAGCGTGCAGAATTCGTGTCGATCAGTATACTTGTTTCCACAAAAAAACTATGCAGTATTCACCCTTTCGATTACCGAACGCAAGGCGCTTTCTGGAGTTGATACCAAATTAATAACTGTTTGCCGCCCATTCATAAATAGTTGGGCGTGACGAAACCGAACATCTAAAAGTGGACGCTTAACGGGCTTTTTTACCCGGCGGCCATAAACAAGTTGAGTCCCCGGATTGCTAGGGTAAAGCTTGTCGGTATCCATAAAGTCTACAGAGTTGCTTTCAAACGGATGAGCCTGAATTCGAACTACTGCCCGCGCAACTCTCTCCCCCTCGGCTTTTGATCTCACCAAAAGCCGTAAATCATACCCTCTTTCTAAATCGCGGTAATAGTAATAATAAATGCCTTTTTCCCAAATAAATATGGGAGTTGCAAATTCGCGTTTGATATCCCGTGCCATTTGTTCAGCTTTGGCGCGGGTGTAAATTTGGGACGATTCGTTCATTAGTCGGAAGCAAATTTCTCCGCGTCCTGGTGCAGTGCGATCAGTTAAATTTGTATATCTCTCACGAAAATACAGCTTAATCTGTGGCTTAAAAGCTACATCACGTTGGTAATCGCTAACTGGAATTCCGTAAATAGGAGCTTGCAAAGATTGAGCGTGTCCAATAGTAATCTCAAATAGCCATTGCCGCATCTGGCTCATGGCCGCGGTATCCTCATCTTTAATCAAGCAAGCGTGTTTTAGTGCTGCCTTTGGGGTAGAAATATCACCATCCTCTTGATTTTTGAAATAGATTCGAACAGCTTTATTGTGTTCGAGTCTAATTAAATCTTGTAAGTGTTCGAATTCGCTAAATCCTTCAGGAAGCGCCATAAATTTAAGTATCTGGATTTAAATCATTTACAATCGCTAAAGTTAAATAGTTTAATGTAGTTGCAAAATATTCATCCATGTAATCCAGTCGAAGATTGGATATTTGCAGATTTAATCTTACAGTTGCTACGACCTCAGCCGAATCTAAGCTAATATTGCAGATTCCAAGTGGTGAAAATATATTTCCTGGGTCATTTGGTAAAATAGTGCTTTGATTTGCTGGCGCTGGATTCAGATCACTATTTGCAAGAACTTGAACATAGGTAAAAATTCGCCCAAAGGCATCAATAGCATTATCACGAGCTAAATTAATAACATTAATTGTTATATTGCAAGTTTTGGTGCTTCCGGGATTGGGATTATTTACTGAGATAGAATTAAGCGCTAAAAAAGTACTTACAGTTGTATTGATTCCTGGCGTTGATTTTTTTGTTGGCACTATTGGCACTGTTGGCACTATTGGCACTGTTGGCACTATTGGAAATTGAGCAACCATAATTAATCCTCATCTGCTTCTTTATCGTTTTCAGCTAGTGGCAAAGCTGCACTATCAAGTTTAGCTTTATCTTCTTTTTCTTTTACCTTAGCTGCCTCTGGTAAATCTGTTTTTTGCTTGCTGTTTCCATCCTCTTTCAAGGAATTATCAAGCTCTTTTTTTTGTTCTACAATCTGTCCAACTGTTTCCTTGATTGATAAAACTTCTGATGCTACTTGATCTACTTGAGAGATGACATTAGTGGCATTTTCAAGAGCAGTAAAATGTTTATTCTGGAAATTAACATTGGGATTCATCCAGGTATAGGCTTTTTCTCCCACAACACCAAACTTCTTTAAGGCGTTTGCAACTTTTGCATTCCATTGGCCAACTACCTCTAAAGCACTAAGAATAGATGAGCTAAGGGATTGAATTGAATTTAAAAGGTTAGCGGCGGCTTGATAAATGCGATTTGCTTTTTTCCAATTATCATTAAGTACTTTATAATTCTCTTCACCAATTGCACCCTTCATTAGATTTTCAATACCTTTGTTGATGACACTCCCAATATCAAAGTCTTGTCCTTCGGCATCTTTTAGCCCTACTACACTCAGAATATTTCCGATTACACTTAATAGTGTTTGCCCAAGATTATTCGATAGCATTGCAGCATTATGTAAATTTGCTGCAAAATTCATAATATTTAGCGCTCTATCCAAATGCGCCCATTCCGCAAATCGAGATAACTTGCCACCAATACCTCCAGGAAGTTGATTCCCTAATTTGTTGTTGATTACACCAAGTAAAGCTAAATCAGCACCTTGCCCGACGGCATTCACAGCACCCAAAATATTTCCTGTATTGGTATTGGCATTATTGGTGATATTTGCGGCATTATTATCAAGAGCCTTGCTCATGCACCCACCCGGCTGAGTAGTTCTGCAAGTCCCGGCGGCGGCAGCTGCTTCTATCTGTGGGATCGTTGCAATATCTGGCCTAATCGCGTTCGCTGCACGAGCCGGGATTAGCGGGAGAATTCCAAGTATCTGGTCAAGTTTTGGCAGTGCCAGAGCATTCACTTTTTCTTGTTCCCTTATTTTTGTATCTACTTCAGATATGCGAGTCTGGGATTGTTTTATTTCCGCCGACAAAGTAGGAATTTGCTGTTTGATTCCTTCGACTTCTGCTTTTACACCCGTGCTTTGGGTAACGGTTGCTTCAATCCTTGGCACCAAAACCCTGTCGACGTAGGCTCTAGTATTTTGCGCTTCGCCTTTTAGCTTTGCCATTTCCGCAGTTACACCCGTGCTTTGGGTAACGGTTGCTTCAATCCTTGGCACCAAAACTCTGTCGACGTAGGCTCTAGTCGTTTGAGACTCTTGGAGAGCGACAATCGTCTGACCCGATAGCGTTCCTATTGCTGCTTGCAAGGGTGTAACGATCGCTCTGGCCGCCGAAACAGCATTTGCAGTAATAGATGCAGTATCTACAGGGGTAGCAGGTTTTATTGCGCCGATTTGCGCTTTTGTTAAAGCAAGGTCTGATTGTATTTTTGAAATTGTGCTATTAACAGACTTTTGAAAAGCATCTAATACGTTATTGTTAAACTTTGATATTTGAGCATTAATTGATTGAATCTTTGCATCAAACGATGTTCCTAGACCCGATATTTTACCTTCAAGAATAGTTCTACCCTGTCTAGTTTCGTACAGGGCATCATTACTTTGTTTTTTCGCTTCTACTATTTTACCTTCAAGAATAGTTCTACCCTGTCTAGTTTCGTACAGGGCATCATTACTTTGTTTTTGTATTTTGGGTTGTTCTTTCTCAATACTTAAGATTCTATCTCTTGTCCGCTGATCTGCTATTTTACTCTCAGCAATAGCTTTCTTATTATCCTCGATTCGGTCTTTATATGTTTTCAGTATTCCCAATACTTTACTTACGTCCTGTCCTAATTGAATCAAGCCTTTCTCATTGATGTCGGCTCTCCATCCCTGGATTTCATTTACAACTAGTGCAATTCCTACTGCTGCTATTGCTGTAATAATGGGCGCTAATTTAATTAAAGCGGCACCCCCCTTTGCTACTACCCCTCCAGCATTAGCAGCTTTATTTGCAGCATCTCCAGATCCGCCGGCTTTATCTAAGAATTTATCCCATAATCCCTTACTTTCTTTTGATGATTCGGCTAATGCTTTTATTTGCTTCGCAGCATCGCTGATAAATTTTTTACTGGGGGAAGAAAGAATAACTTTTTTAGCAGTAGCGCTAGCAGTACGATATCCTTTCCAGTTGATGCGATTTACTTCTCTGGCTCCCTTAAATTTATTAAAAGTCCCCTTTGGATCCGAGAGGTAACTATTCCAATTAAAATTTTGGGGGAGGGAATTAGGTATTTTTATTTGTGGTGCTTCGGGGATAGGTACCCCATTCCAGCTGGGCATTAGTCGTTACGCTCCTAAAAATCCTGTAACTGTTGAGACAACATCAATTAATGGTGTTACCATCTCATACAGTCCTTGAAAAGCTTTGATTAAATCTTGATTTGTATTCTCAATATCTGCAAAGTTATTTAAAGATTCTACTATTCCTGTTTTTAATGCTTCTTGATTTTTTTCAAGTTCCTTTACTCGTTTCTCAAGCTCATTATTATTTTTTTCTGGTGGTTTATCTTTGCAGCATTCATTTTGCTTACGCTCTAGTTCCCGCAGCTTTCGGCTAAGTGAGTCGATTTTATTATTTAAATTTGCCAGCCCGTCATCAATATCTTTACAAACTTCTGCCATGTTTATCTAATTTTATTAGCAATATTATTAATCCTTTGCCCAGTTTGCTTGCACGGAATGCAGCAGTAACCTGGGTATTTATTATGTCTGCATTTGTGACTACCTTCTGGGCAATCGTCGTCACAGGCCACATCAAATTTTACGGGACAAGGACCTTTATCACTAAAAATAATCTGCCCAGCTTTGGAAATTTTAATTTCACAGTCCTGTAAACAATCACAATTACCAGATGTGATTAAATTATTTCCTGCGGACATCTTATCGACCCTACTTAGACTATTCGTACCAAATCGATAATAGTAACCGCTAGATTGTATCATCGCTCCATCCATGAACAGGTTCAAGCCTGCTCCATTGGATACATAGGAAGGCGACTGGCCGCAAGCAAAATGCTCATAGTAACTATTATTGCCCACACCTTGCCCGGTGAATCTCCAGCAAACTCCGCTATTTTCTGGCTCGATTTTTTCAACTTCAATCGGCACTAAGTCCGTTTCAAAGATTTTGATTTTGCCATTAAAAGAATATTCAACAATAGCTTTTGATCTTCCGGCACAGTAAGTCATGTTTATATCGAGATATTTTTATATACGCATTTTCAGGGTGTGTATAATCCATAAATTTCTAATTCACCCAAGCAGATAAAATAATGCCCTGAAGATGTTACCCCGGTTATGAACAGGCGAAATCTTGAATATTCTGTATCGCTACTAACTGGTAAAGTCAGCCATTGAGAGGGAAGATTCAAAGAATTATTATTAACTTGAACATTTAGATTAATCCAATGAACGCCATCGTTACTTCCTTGGAAGTTCCAACTTCTTAAATAATATAGAACATCGGCTCTATTCCGAATTGAGTAATAGTTGCATCTGAGCTTTGAAGTACCTAAGTTTATTTGCACCCATCCACCAGCATCGTTCCCAGTGTAAAATTGGCCAGCTTGCCGATCACAAAGTGATTCAATACTGCCAGCACCTATAGAACTCGCACTAAGAATAACCCCTTTTTGTACTGGATTAATCCAAGGCTGAGAATTACCTGAGGTACCAATATAATTCAATACACCCTTGAATTCCTCATTATTAAGATAGGGAATATTTACAGTTGCTCCACCTCCTCCACCTCCTCCACTCGATAAACCCGCTAATAAATTACCCTTACTAATATTAAAGGTTTCCCCTGTTACTGGGTCCTGCATTATCAATAAATCTCCATCGGTTGCAATAGTTCTAGTAATTGCATCTTTAATTTGCTTGAAGAGCATAAGATTTTAGAACAATTGTTTCTGTTAAAAAAACTTGATTATTTCTTGATTTAGCGTAAACACCCCAGAGAAACATCTCTAAGAATTCAAAAGATTCTCGGTTGTTGTATCCGATTGGGGTGTTATTCTCGTCAGTGATGATGTTGCCACTTTCATCAGTCAAGTATCCTTGGAAAGCACTTAGCGCTTGCAATAGGATTGCTACTGCTAATTGTTCGGCGCGATTATTTATTTGGGGTGTTAGTCCAATTTCCACTAAATCAGTTTTTTTGATTACTAATTCAGTTGCGGTCTGCACAGCATTAACACCAAATAATTCCTGTAGTGTTAGGAGCATTTAGTAATCATCTGGATCAATGACATCCGCACCTAGCAGCAATTTATCTACTTCAACGGAGATGGTGTTTCGGAGATAAATGGCATTGTTCCGAGTAGTAATTGAGGGGCTAAACCCGTCGGTTACGGCAATGGATTGATCAGGATTGGTATCGCGCGCAACATTGGTCAATGATCCTTGCATTTTCAAAACAACAGCTATCAACAAAGATTCAGCCGTATTGGTTGCACTGGGGGTTAAACCTGTCGATGTTAAATCAGTTTTGCTGATTGTCAGCGTCGTAGCATCTTGAGTTGCATTTATACCAAATACTTGTAGAAGCGTTGGTTCTGCCATAAAACGAATTTTTTATTGAAGTGACTAAATCCGTTGTACGACCTAATTAAATATAAGTAAATGTTCCAGTTTTATGTAATTTCAGAACTTCCACGGACGACGTGTAAGCCTTGCTGTGAATAGAATTAAGCTATCTTTTACTAATAGCTAAAAGTAAAAATGTTCCGCTTTAATCCTTGACAGTGGTCAAACCGGAACATCAATCTCTATCTTGAAAGAGAATGAAAAATAACCGCAGTGGACAGGCGGCCATCTTATCTAATACGGACTATTCTAAAATCCGCAATCAGATAAAGAGCCAAAAATATAAATTGCTTTTAGACTTGGCTTGGTACACCGGGGAAAGGTGGGGAGCTTTGGTAAAGCTAAAAGTAGAAGATTGCTACAACCTAGACGGCAGCCCCCGCCAATATATTACTTTTCGGGCTGCAACCCGCAAGGCCACACCCGACGGCAAGCGTAAAACTCGCCAAGTGCCTGTGCATACAATATTGGCTGAATCGCTGTTGTCATACAAATTAGATTCTGATTCAGAGTACCTATTTCCTAGCTGTGACGGCGATAAACCAATTAGTGTCCGTTGGTCGGATAGGATTTTGCGTGCGGCTGTTGACCGGGCTGGACTAATCTCTAAGGGAATCTCGACTCATAGCACCCGCCGGAGCTTTATCACGAAGCTGCACCGCAACGGATGCGATTTGTACACAATCAAGCAGATTACGGGACACCAAGATTTTAAATCGCTGGAGCGGTATGTCGAAATTGATTGCGATCGCGTAAAAGGAGCGATCGCAACCTTGTGAACGCTAACTGGGATGAGGTCGATAATAAATCGTATTATTGCTTGCCATCATTTCTTAAACAAATGAAAGCCAAAAAAAGACCTGGGAGGTAAGCAACTCGTGCGACTTTAATTTGATCCATGATGAGGATCTTCAATATATTTTCTGATTGTTTCGCTACTAACATTGCCAGCAGTGCTAACAAAATAACTACTTGTCCACAAGCTAGGCATTTTTTTAAGGTCAGGAAACTCCTTTCTTAAATAGTAGCTTGAGCGACCTTTAAAAGCCTTGATTACTAGATGTGGAGTATCTGTAGGTTTAACGCTTACAAATAGATGCACATGGTCAGAAGCTACTTCTAAAGCTAAGATGTCCCATCCTTTTTCGATAGATAACTCTAAAAAAACTTGCTTTAGTCTAGTTGCTATTGCACCAATTAAAACTTTTCTCCTTCTTTTAGGGATAAAGACAAAACGATAGTTAACCAGGAACTTAACATGATTATGGGTTTTGTAGTCCTCTTGAACTAGCATTAAAATATAGTTGTTTTAGGGATTGACATCTACTATATTAGTAGATTAGTATGCAGAGGTCAACTAAAAAGCAGTAATCAAAGAAACTGAGAAAAACAATGAATAACGCCGAGCTAAAAACTCTTATCGAAAATTTCAAAGCTTACTGCCTGGAAAAAAGGGGAATTTTGCAATCAGTTCCCAACCCAAAATATCAACAATCAGTAATTCTAGAATTACTGATTATGCGTGAAGAAAAGAAGTTGAAAGGAGACGAACAACTTACGTACACAAGAAGTCAAGCTTACTTTGAAGCAAGAATCCCTCAATATTTCTTAAATAAATGAAAACCAAAAAAATTATTCCAGCCACGCTTGAAGAGAAATAGGGCAGATTCGATTCCATTTCTGGAATCAAGAATGCATTGATATTGTACAAGGCATTCTTGACTCAAACAGAAAAGTCGATGTGATGGGTCACGT
>JBBSCU010000109.1:0-16491 GCA_038249935.1 Chroococcales cyanobacterium | reverse complement strand
GACTGCGATCGCACCAGAAATAACGCACATAAGTATAGTCAAAATCAACACCATTACGGCGCGGTCAAAACTCATAAAAACTGGTAAAAGTGTCGCTTCTCTGGCGCTGTTATACATAAATAAAGAAAAAACAATTCCAGGCATATATCCTAAAACTGCTAACAGTAAAGCCTCTTGAAGAATGACGCTTAATAAATAGTTTTGTGTATAGCCTATTGCCTTGAGAGTAGCGTACTCAGCTAAGTGATCTGCAACTTCTGTATAAAGAATTTGATAAACAATCACAGTCCCCACAATGAAACCCATCACAGTCCCTAATGTGAAAATAAATCCAATAGCTGTACTACTTGCCCAATAATTCCGCTCAAAATCAATAAATTCTTGCTTAGTTAAAACATTTACCTCGTTAGGTAAATACTTTCGTAATTCTTGGGCGACAATTTTAGGGTTCGCTCCCGGTTTTAATCTAATTAGCCCAATATCAATTAATCCTTTTTGACGATTGCTAAATATCCGCAGAAAGTTAATATCACTTGTAATTAAATTACCATCTGCGCCAAATGATGCACCTAATGTAAATAGTCCCGCTACTTTAATTCGTCGCCTTCGCACTTCTGATGTTACAGTCTTTCCTTGCTCATAATTAGCAGTAATTGGGCCATACTCTGGTCTAGAAGAACGGTCAAATAAAACGACATCAGGCAGTTTAAGTTTATCTAAATTTTCCTGAACTCCAGGCAGGTTAACCAGGTTATTTTCTGGGTTCATTCCAAAGAGCAGGATACTCCGAGGGCGGCCTGTTACAGGATTTTTCCAGGTTGTAAAATCCAAATATATCGGATGTACTGATTGTACTGCTGGTAAATCTAAAGCTTTATATAACCGTCGTTGAGAAAAGCTTCTCATCGCCAGGACAGCGCTAGATTGACTGTTGATTAAAACAATATCTCCCTGTAAGCTGTTATGGAATCGAACATTACTATAATACAAAGCATCGCGGAAACCGAGCTGCATAAACATCAAAATGTCAGCGAAAGCAATTCCTGCCAAAGCCACAGCTAGGCGAGTTTTTTCCCTTGTCAGTTGTAGCCACGACAGAGGTATTTTTTGATTCATTTTCTAGGCATCCTAGCAGTTAGAGCAAAATTCAAGAGTCAGAAGCAAATTGATCAAACAGCCTAGTTAAGAACATTGCCAATCCAAAATATCAAATCGAAAACTGATAATACTGCTCACCTATAACTTGCTTAGTTATTAATTTCGACAACAACTTTAGCGTAGGTTAAACCAGAAACTTTCTGGCTATCTTCTGGAGATAGAGCAATTTTCACTTCTACGACTCTGGCATCCACGTCTGCTGCTGGATCTGTACTCAGCACATCTTTTTTACCAATTTTTCTACCAATTTCAGTGACAGTTCCCTTTAATTCATTGCTAAATGCTCCATTATCACTGTTGATAGTGGCATTTTGACCAATACGAACTTTACCAATACTGTCTTCGGGGACTTCAGCAATCACAAACATTTGGCTGGTTTGGCCAATTTCAGCAATGCCATTTGCACCGATCGCTTCGCCTGACTTGGTGTAAACTTTTAAAATCTCTCCAGCGACTGGGGCTTGAACGTAGCTTAATCTCAGTTCTGCTTCGGCTCTTCTGATATTTGCGATCGCATTACTAACTTGGGCTTGTGCTATCTGCACATCGGTAGGACTAACATCTAAAATTCTGCTCAGTTTGGCCTTTTCTTCATCGATTTGTCTTTGCAAAGTTGCTACAGTTTTGTCGCGGTTAACCTTGGCTTCGATTAGCTGCTGTTGCAAAGTTGCTAAATTTTGGATTTGGTTAGCTCTAGCCTCAGCAATTTGCTGTCGTAAAATTGCCAATGTCTGCTTTAGCGTAGCTTGGCTTTCAGCAACCTGCTGATTAGAAGTTACTGCACTCAAGCGTCTTCTGTCGCGCTCTTGCTGAGAAATCGCACCTTCTCTGTATAAAAAATCATAGCGTCCGGCATCGACTTGAGCATTGCGCTGTTCGGCTCGAATACGTGTAAGCGTTGCTCTCAGCACATCTCTTTGCCCACTAAGTTCAGCTTCTAGGCGATTTACGGTTGCTTGTTGGACAAGTTTATCCCCACTTAACTGAGCTGCAATCCGGGCGATCAGCGCTTGTTGAGCATTCCTTTCCCCAACTAACTGCGCTTGGAGGCGAGCAATAACTGCTCTTTGGGCTTGAATATCTCTTGGAGATCCGGCTCTAACTTGCGCTAAATTCGCACGGGCTTCTTGCACTTTAGCTTTTGCCTCTTCTAGCCCCGCTATTTGGGTATCGCGGTTGTCCAAAATTGCGACAATTTGGCCTTGCTTTACCTGTTCACCCTCTCTCACCAAAAGTTGCTGAATTCGTGACGATGGTGCTAATCCTGAAGATGGGGCAGACAATTTAACAACTTCGCCTCGCGGTTCCAAACGCCCCACAGCACTAATGCTATTGGAAGATGGCATTATGGGCACGGATGTAGTTAGTTTTCTCAGCTGCTCGATTTTAGCTGTACCTAATATGCCGGCGGCGATTACTACGGGTACAGCTACAGCGATACCCCACCAAATTTTAGGTTGTTCACTATTAAATTGCTGCTCACTTGGCTTTGGCTTTTCAGTCACCCTTGACATAGTATGTTGCCCGTTTATCTGAATTGTGCTGATGGAAGTAAAAATAAAGGGTTTTTAATCAACAGCCAGCCGTTTAGGATAAACAACAGTGGTTTACAGCTGAGTATGACTTTGCAAAATAGTGTTTTCTATAGTGCTTCTCGTTTGGATGCAATATACTTTGACCTCTCTCCAAACCTCTCTCCTAAAAGGAGAGAGGCTTTGATGCTGACTTACTCCCCTTCCCTACAAGGGAAGGGGTTGGGGGTTAGGTCTGTATTGAAACTGAGAAGCACTATAGTAGCTGGCTATTCAATAACTCTCAGTATTATTGAGACACAAGTGCAATGGCAATACGGTTCGGATAAGACTTGATCCCCCCAACCCCCCTTAAAAAAGGGGGGCTAAGAACGGCTCTATTTCCCCCTTTTTAAGGGGGACTAAGGGGGATCTTTAAGGGCTATGCACCTTAACCGAACCGTATTGAGTGCAATGGGAGTTAGCAGAATTCACAAGCAGGATGAATCTAGATGTAGAGATGTGATATGTCGCGTCTCTATACAAAATCCCAAATTGGTATGATGCGGTACTGTACTGCTACATTCACTACGGCTACAATTAGTCACAAAATTGAAAAGAAACATCAAAAATAGATTGTTACCTTTGGTGGATACAATCTTGCTACAAAAGTTAGTCTTCCTTAAGTCAATCAACGATTAATTAACTAAAAAATATCTGTCATTCTGGTCAATGAGTTAGCAGTGTTAGTTGCTTGCACCTACCAAAACAACAAACCATTTTGTGATATTCGCTTCAAAGACCTTACTATTCTCCCTGTTGCTGTTTTGGGACTCCATTAAACTCTCGTTGAATGAATTCTACATTTATCCCTTAAGAGAAAACGTAACGGAGCTTACAGATGTGGCAGATGGAAGTCTCGCAAACCAAGCAAAGGTGAAACCCCTAGCATTAACGAAACAATTGATCAGGCTCATCGGTGGTCGGACTGGGCGCTAAAGATGGCGATAGTCGTGGTTTGGCTAGGGCGCTGACAGAATTAGCCCTTTTTGCGTTCTCATCCTCTGCATGGGAACCAGAGAGTGATGGTACGAGCTTTTTTCGACTTTTAGATATCTGACATTTTTGTAAAACTGCCATGCTTCCGTTCAACAGGGCTAATATTGAATTGTATCAATATGGAATAGACGAAATAGATAATCATAAGGTGCAACGATGGCATACAGCGATTTTAGTCTCGCTAAGGTGAAAAAGAGTTTTGACTTAAGACTCGATGAAACTCGTAATTTATTTGCTGATACAAAACCTGTGACACCATCAGAAACTCTGAGAACAATTTTAATTGATTACATTCCTTTAGCAACTGCGATCGCCACCGAAAAAGCTAGATCAGAGTTTTTAATTGCACCAATTCTCGCAGAGGTTAGACGATTATTAAATAATCAGATATCACTGTTTTCTGGGAATGAATTTAATGTTGATGCAACTCAAGGCTTGCAAGGTTTTTGCGATTACATTATCAGCAATTCCCAGGAGCAATTATTTATTTCTGCTCCGGTAATGTTTATTTTTGAGGCGAAAAAAGAAGATATTATCGGCGGTCTTGGTCAATGTGTAGCGGCAATGATTGCGGCGCAGTTGTTCAATCAAAATCAAGGCAATGAAGTTGGGCGGATTTATGGTTCGGTCACGAGTGGAACTAACTGGAAATTTTTATTTTTAGAAGATACGACTGTTTATATAGATTTGACTGACTATTATATTAAAGAAGTTGATCAAATTTTGGGTATTTTATTGCAACCTTTTCAGCCTGTTTTAACTGCTGTTTGAATATATAGCAGCCAACAGGTAATCCATAAGGGTGCGGCTATTGTTAAAAGATGGTTAATGAGTAAAAGTCAGTGTGCTGATTTAACTACCTGGTCAATGTTTAAAATTTGCTAAAAAATAAGAGAGGTTAAAGATGCTAAATGCAGTTGAATTTCAAGCAAAGATTCAAAATGGTTTAATTCAGATTCCCGATGAGTACAAACAAGAACTCCATGAAGGAGATGATATTAAAGTAATCGTTTTGGTGACGAAAAAATCATCTAAAAAAAGAGACATAATTGATGAATTAACAGAAAATCCTGTTCAAGTTGATGGTGTACTCAGCCGTGAGGAAATTTATAACCGATAATTATGAGTTCTAGTGCATCTTTTATTGATACAAATGTTTGGCTTTATCGTTTATTTGACGACAAAAAGCTGGAGGTTACAGAAACAACAAGAAAGCGTGATATCGCTATTGCAATTACGCAAACTGAAGGAATCATCATTAGTACGCAAGTTGTGAATGAGGTTGCTGCTAATTTGCTCAAAAAAGCAGCCTTCAACGAAGAGCAAATAAAAGCTGTGATTCAGTCGCTTTATCATCGCTGCACTGTGGTAGAGTTTAATCTGACTATTTTTGAATCTGCATCACATATCCGCAGTCGATATAATTTTTCTTATTGGGATAGTCTAATTATTTCTTGTGCCCTATCTGCAAAAGCAAGTATCCTCTATTCTGAAGATATGCAAGATGGGTTAGTAGTAGCTGGTCAATTAGAAATTGTGAATCCATTTAAAAAAGGCTAGAAACCGCGTTTAAGCTGTCTCTAGCCTTATTCTAGTTAATGGGCAGTACCAGACTCGAACTGATGACGTCCTGCTTGTAAGGCAGGCGCTCTACCAACTGAGCTAACCGCCCTTTTGACTAATCCTTAACTAATATAGCAAAACATTTGGCATTGCGCTAGTAGTTTTAAGAAAATCTTTTTTTCTCTTATACTGACTCAGTATTAAGTTACTCAGGATTTAGGATGCCCTCTGGTCGGACGCACGATCGCATTACTATGTATGCTCTGCCGTTGGTGGCGGGGGTTACTTTCTGGCAAACTCGCAGTAGCAATGCGACTTTGTTGGTTGCAGGTGGATTTCTCTTTGGTGGGCTGATGTTTGGCCCCGATTTGGATATCTACTCTGTGCAATTTCAACGCTGGGGTTTCTTGCGCTGGATTTGGCTACCTTATCAAAAAAGTCTCCGTCATCGTTCTTTTTTATCCCACGGGCCGATTATTGGCACGATCCTGCGGGTAATTTATCTGGGCTGTTTGCTGGCTATTTTGGCAATTTTCGGGTTGGCGATCGCCCAAAGGTTGGGGAATCTCAGTTTTACTTGGCAGGATTTGGGTGGAACTGTGGGGCGATCGCTCGTGGATTACGATACTGAATATATTGCTTTGTTTTTGGGGTTGGAACTCGGCGCGATGAGTCATTCTCTTAGCGATTGGGGCGGTTCGGCTTATAAGCGCTTTCAAAAACAGGGGGTTCGGGGGTTGCTTCCTAGTGGCAAAATTAAGAAGCGGAAGGTGATTAGTCGGAGTAAGGCTAAGAAATGAGTTTTTAAACGCAAAGGTACGCAAAGGGAAGCGCAAAGGTACGCAAAGGTATGGAAAATAAAGATGAGGTTTTGGGGGCGTTGCAGGAGTTGATTGAGGTGGTGGAGAGGTTGCGATCGCCTGATGGGGGTTGTCCTTGGGATTTGGCGCAAACTGCCGAAACGCTTATGCCTTATGTGATTGAGGAAGCTTATGAGGTGGTGGATGCGATTAAGAATGGGGATAAAAATGCGATCGCGGAAGAGTTAGGGGATTTACTATTGCAGGTGGTATTGCAAGCCCAAATTGCTAGCGAATCTGGGCAATTTACTATGAAGGAAGTAACTCAGGGGATTTCCCAAAAGTTGATTCGCCGTCATCCCCATGTTTTTGGTGATGTGTCGGTGGCCAGTGTGGATGAGGTGCGGCAAAATTGGGAACAAATCAAAGCTGCGGAAAAGGGCGAAGCATCTCCAGACACGCAAAAATTTAGTGCTAAACTCGCTCGTTATGGGCGCACTCTTCCCCCAATGACGGCGGCGATGAAGATTTCTCAAAAGGCTGCGGCTGTTGGGTTTGAATGGGAAAATATTGATGGTGTGTGGGATAAGTTTCATGAGGAGTTGGGGGAGTTTCAACAGGCTTTGGCTGAAGAAACACCAGAGCGACAACAAGCAGAATTAGGCGATTTACTGTTTGCAGTTATTCAGCTAGCCCGTTGGCATAATCTTGACCCTAGTGTTGCTTTGCAGGGTACGAATCAACGGTTTGTCCAGCGTTTAGAAAAAATGGAGGCAGTTGTTGATCGCCCTTTTTCTGATTACAGTTTGGATGAGTTAGAAACTCTTTGGCAACAGGCAAAAGCTCAACTTGCCAAGGAGCAGTAATACAAATGGAACTCAGGTTGATAAAATCAGGAAAAAGTAAAGATTTGTGCTATGACTATTCTTAATATTGCTTCTCCCCTAATTACGATCGCTCAACTAACCCGCCAAGCTGCAAGTAAGCTAGCACTTCTGTCTACTGAGTCTAAAAATCAAGCACTTGTTGCGATCGCTCAAGCTTTAGAATCAGCTAAAGATGAAATTTTACAAGCAAATGTTGCTGATTGTGAAGCTGCAACCGCGGAAGGAATTCCTAAACCACTTTATAAACGCTTGCAGTTGGATGAATATAAATTAAAAGATGCGATCGCTGGGGTGCGAGATGTGGGTAAACTGGATGATCCAGTTGGTAAAGTACAGATTCACCGCGAACTCGACGCTGGTTTAATTCTCAAGCGGATTACTTGTCCTTTGGGGGTTTTGGGGATTATTTTTGAAGCACGTCCAGAAGCGGCGATTCAAATTGTCTCTTTAGCGATTAAGTCGGGTAATGGTGTGATCCTCAAAGGTGGAAAGGAAGCAGTACGTTCTTGTGAAGCGATCGTTAAGGCAATTAAACAAGGATTATCTCATACCGCTGTTAACCCTGATGCGGTGCAATTGTTGACAACTAGAGAAGAAACTTTAGAACTTTTGAAGTTAGATAAATATGTAGATTTAATTATTCCTAGAGGTTCTAACTCTTTTGTGCAATTTGTGCAGGAAAATACTCGCATTCCGGTATTAGGTCACGCCGATGGAATTTGTCATCTATATATAGATAAAGCAGCCGATATTTCTGTTGCAGTTTCGATTACCGTTGATGCTAAAGCTCAATATCCTGCTGTTTGTAATGCTATTGAAACTTTGCTAGTTCACTCCTCGATTGCTACAGAATTTTTACCAAAAGCTGCTGAGGCTTTGCAAAAATGCCATGTGGAATTAAGAGGCGATAAACGTACCTTGGAAATCTTACCTAATATTAAAACTGCAACAGAAATAGACTGGGAAACAGAGTACAGCGATTTTATTTTGTCGATTAAGATTGTAGATTCTATAGAAGATGCGATCGCACATATTAACGAATATGGTTCTCGTCATACTGATGCGATTATTACTGAAGATTTAGCAGCTGTGGAAACTTTCTTTGGACTGGTAAATTCAGCTAATATCTTCCACAATTGTTCTACCCGATTTGCTGATGGTTTCCGCTACGGTTTCGGTGCAGAAGTAGGGATTAGTACGCAACAAATGCCGCCCCGTGGCCCTGTTGGTTTAGAAGGATTGGTGACATACAAATATCAAATGACTGGTGATGGTCATATTGTAGCTACTTACACCGGGGCGAATGCTAAGGCTTTTACGCATCAGGATTTGGGCTAAAACATCTCAGAGTTATGGGCTTTAGTAACGGCACCCGACGTAAGCATATTTTAGTGATTGAGTATGACAAAATCATCGCCAGCTGATTAATTAGTTATTAAACTAATGCTTTCAGTAACGCTTGAAGCTTAAGCTGCACCTCTGCAAACTCTCTATCAGGATCAGAACCGGCGACTATACCAGCACCAGCATACAATCTCGCGCGATCGCCATCTATTAATGCTGAACGAATTCCCACAATAAACTCACAATTTCCGTGAGAATCTATCCAACCCAGAGGCGCAGCATATAAACCCCTCTCAAAGCTTTCGTAATGACGAATTTCGGCACAAGCAACATCTCGTGCTGCACCAGCAACGGCTGGTGTAGGATGCAATTGCGCGACAATCTTTAATGGATGAATGTTAGCCGGAACTATAGCACTGATTGGTGTCCATAAATGCTGAATGTTGGATAATTGTCGCAGACGGGGTGCTAATATTTGCGGTAATAAACCTAGCTGGGATAAGCGTTGAGTTATGAAATCAAGTACCAATGAATGTTCATGCTTTTCTTTTTCACTATTGAGTAAGCGATTAGCATTGGCTGCATCTTCAGCCGGGGTTTTACCTCGTGGTGCAGAACCAGCTAAAGCATCTGTGATTAAGTGTTGATTATTAATACTAATTAATCGTTCGGGACTTGCACCAATAAAGTTTTGTCCTTTGCCATTACTTGTAGAAAAAATATAACAATTCGGATGTATTCGCCTGAGATTATTTAATGATTTAATTAAGTCAAAGTTATTACTTGATTTTACATCTAATATATCCGCTAGAACAATCTTACTTAGATGACTAGACCGAATTTTTTCTAACGCAGAAGTTACTGAAGATTTAAATTTAGCAGCATTGGTAATAGATTTTTTGTAGAAGTTTGTCGGAAAATTAATATCTGGATAATAATATTCTAAAGATTGAATAAATTCAATTTTATTTTGCACATTCTCCAACAATCTTTGAATATTTACATTTGCAGTAATCATTGTATTCGTTACTAATATGCATCGCTGATTTTTCACAGCCACTTGCCAACGGGGTAAAAAAACGGTAGCAGATGGAAATGGATAATCTACTTGGGCATTTTTATCAAAAAAGCTGAAATAACAAAAAAAGTGAGGGCCAGAAAAAGGTTGGTTAGTATTTCCAAAATTAATGATATTTTTTAGACAAGATTTGATAAAATATTCGGCTTTAGTAAAACGTTCTGTGCCATCAATTTGTAATTTTGTTATAGCATCAATTGCCGCGATCGCTTCTCCTTTGCCTCTGTCTTCAAAGTAAAAATTTATTTCATTTGCTTGTGTAAATTTATCCAATACAAGTAAAGGATCAACTAAATCGATCTCTTGGGAGATACTGACAATTTGCCTACAATTATTTTTGAGGCACTTTTCTTGCACTGTTAACAGAAATTGATATAAATCTTTGTGCTGTACAAAAAAGTTGTTACGACATGGTGAAACTGTCATGGATCTATAGTAAATTTTTTTTAAGTTAACTTCCTAAGCTGTAATTAATCGTGGTCGTATTTCTACAGGTAACATATTAAGTTGCCATTTAACCAGCGTAGAGTTTGCCTGATTCGTGGTGTTCTCAAACTCTGATAAGCTAGTTCTAGTTTGGACTGCAACTTCAGTTGTACTAAGTACCAAGTGCTGAATCCTGAGCAGAACTCCACGACTAAAGTCTCTTGTGTTAGTAATATTACGACGTTTTAATTAATCACGACTGATGACTACCAACCAGATTTCATATCCCAACACTAAGTTATGGATGGCAGCGATTAAACCGCCGATGTATAGCGTTGCCATTATGCCCATTTGGGTAGGAACAGCAGTAGCATTTGCGGAAACTAAAATTTTCAATGGTGCAGTATTTTCTACTTTTGTAGCTGCGGCAATTTTAATTCTTGCCTGGGAAAATATTAGTAATGATGTCTTTGATTCCGAAACAGGAATTGATCAAAATAAGCACCATTCTCTGGTGAACTTAACAGGCAATAAGCTATTAATATTTTGGTTAGGAAATTTGTGTTTAGGTTTGGGTTTGTTGGGCATAGTAGCGATCGCGTTTTGGCAACAAGATCCAACTGTGATCGGCATAATTCTGTTATGCTGCGGTCTAGGTTATATGTACCAAGGTCCTCCCTTTCGCTTAGGATATCAGGGTTTAGGCGAAATTCTTTGCTTTTTTGCCTTTGGCCCCTTAGCAGTGGAAGCAGCATACTACAGCCAAACCCAAACTTGGTCAATAACGAGTTTAGCAGCCTCAGTGATTGTCGGGATTGCCACAACTTTAATTTTATTTTGTTCACACTTTCACCAAGTTAAGGATGACATAGCGGCAGGTAAGCGATCGCCTATCGTCCGTCTGGGAACAGCAAAAGGTGCCCAACTCCTAGTTTGGCTCACTGGCAGCATTTATCCCCTCACCTTGCTGTTTGTGCTGTGCGGAATTTCTCCAGCTTGGACATTGCTGAGTTGGGTGAGTTTACCCTTTGCCTTTAAATTATGCCGCCATGTCCAAGAAAATCACAACCAGCCTGACAAAGTTAGTAACTGTAAATTTATTGCCGTAGCTGTGCATTTTTGGAGTTGCTTGCTGTTAGGTTTGGGATTTATGCTTTAGCAATTAATGCGTTATCAATTTAAATTTCGTCCCTATCAGCGAAGATTTTTGCGATCGCTTACTACCAATCACGGTATTTGGGATACTCGTGAAGGCATTATCCTTCGTCTTACCGATGAAACTCTTAGAGTCGGCTGGGGAGAAATTGCCCCTATTAGCTGGTTTGGTTCCGAAACCCTAGAACAAGCCTTAGATTTTTGTCGCCAACTCCCAGCAGAAATCACAGATGAGATAATTTTCTCCATCCCAGATGAGTTACCAGCTTGTCAATTTGGCTTTGAGTCGGCGCGAGAGATGGGGAGTGGGGGAGATAATTTTATAACTCCTAACTCTTCACTCTTCTACAGTGCTTTATTACCAGCCGGGGAAGCGGCTTTAAATCAATGGGAAACGCTGTGGGAAGAGGGATATCGCACGTTTAAGTGGAAAATTGGGGTGTATGCGATCGCTGATGAACTAGAAATTTTTAACTTACTTACGCACACCTTACCAGCTTCGACTAAACTGCGTTTAGACGCTAATGGGGGACTCAGTTATGAAGAAGCTAAATTATGGCTGTGGACTTGCGACAATCTCAAAGCAAATGCTCAATTATCCCTAGAAATTGAATTTATTGAACAACCGCTACCCGTTGAGCAATTTCGGGGGATGTTGGAATTGAGTATGAGTTATGAAACTGCGATCGCTTTAGATGAATCTGTCGCCACACTTGGGCAACTCGCCGCTTGTCATCAACAAGGTTGGCGAGGGATTTTTGTGATCAAACCTGGGATAATCGGCTCACCATCTCGTTTGAGAAAGTTTTGCCAACAGCATAAAATTGATGCTGTATTTTCATCAGTATTTGAAACTGCGATCGCCAGACTTGCAGCACTACAATTAGCAGCCGAATTATCCCAAAACAACAGAGCAGTTGGTTTTGGGATCAACCATTTTTTTGAACAAGAAGAAACCTGGTTTGAAAATCTATGGAACGACCTTTAGACTGTCTTAAAAACCTAGTTCAACATGATTGGCTGATTGGTTATAATAGTCGTCAATTTAATGAAATAGCTCAAGAATTATATTTAGAACTAACACAGTTATCAGGGTGTGGAACACCACCAAAAATTATTTTAGCTGAACGCGAACCATTACGGTTTTTAGCAAGTTTTATTGCTGCTTGTGCAGCTAATTGTCCAGTTTTCCTTTGTAACCCCGACTGGGGAACACAAGAATGGCAACAAGTCTTTGATTTAATACAGCCCAATATCATTTGGGGAAAACTCCTGCACTCCCCCACTCTCCCACTCCCCCACTCAGCACGGGCTAAACGCCCCGCTACCGCTAACAGCACTCAGCACGGGCTAAACGCCCCGCTACCGCTAACAGCACTGATTATGATTCCTACAGGTGGTTCATCAGGACAAATTAAATTTGCTATCCACACTTGGGAAACTCTAATGGCATCCGTACAAGGATTTACAGAATATTTCCAGCTAAAGCAAGTCAATTCTTTTTGCGTATTACCGCTATATCACGTCAGCGGTTTAATGCAATTTATACGCTCTTTCACCACTGGAGGTAAACTAGCAATTCTGCCATTCAAAGCAGTAGAATCTAGTCAAATATTAAATATTAAACAATCAAATTTTTTCATATCTTTAGTACCAACACAGTTACAACATCTCCTAGAAAATCCAGAATTAACTAAATGGTTATCCCAATTTAATACTGTACTTTTGGGAGGTGCACCAGCATGGAACGAACTACTAGAAAAAGCAAGATTCCATCATATCAGGTTAGCCCCAACCTATGGCATGACAGAAACAGCCTCTCAAATTGCTACCCTCAAACCAGATGATTTTCTTAATGGAAAAATTAGCAGTGGTGAGATTCTACCCCACGCTCAAGTAACAATTCGCAATCAACAAGGCGAAATTTTAACTTCAAATAAAATCGGAAATATCATCATCCATGCTCAATCTCTAGCCCTTGGCTACTACCCTGAAATATGGGAAAACAAAGACGCTTTTCAAGTAGATGATTTAGGTTTTTTAGACGAGCAAGGTCATTTAAATATTGTCGGACGTAACAGTGATAAAATCATTACAGGAGGAGAAAATGTCTACCCACTAGAAATTGAGTCAGTAATCAGAGCTACTCAAATGGTTGCTGATATTTGTATAATCGGCATTCCAGATAAATACTGGGGACAAGCATTAACAGCTATTTACATTCCCAAAAAATTAAATACTTCTGCTTTAGAAATCCAAACCTTAATCAAAGATAAACTTAGTAAATTCAAAATCCCTAAATATTGGATTCCTCAGCAAAATTTACCCCGTAACTCTCAAGGTAAAATCAACCGCCAACAGTTACAGCAAATAGCCAGAGAATTCCTCCAAAACCCCATTACATAATCTCTCTTGACTTTCTTCTCTCTGCTTCCTCCGCGTCTCTGTGGTTCGTTTCCAACCACCGAATTATCTCATTAGACAATTCTTGCTTACTTCTACTAATTGCATCAATACAAATATGTCTAGTAATAGCCTTCGCAACTACCACATCAGCAATTGTAATTTCGTAAGTAATTTCAAACTTATCAACACCTAATTTTTGGGGAATTAAACTAATTATCAACTTGTCTCCACCAAACATCGGGCGCAAAAAATCTACATTAGCATGAACAATAGGATAAGCTATGGATGGATTAGTAAAAAAATCTTTGAGATTAATATTTGATGCTTCTAAAGATTCTTCATAAGCTTCATGACAAATGCTTAAAACGTTAGCAAAATACACTACTCCAGCAGCATCAGTATCTTGAAAATGAACCGTGCGGTTATAAATAAAAGGCATTTTTGATCATTCAAAAGTAAAATAAAAAACTACAAACTAATTAGGCGATCGCTTCTATATTAAAGCCAATGGTGGAACATCGAAATCATTAAATGAGCAAATATCGTAAGGTGAAGTTGCTAAAGCCCTTACCAACTTACCATCAAGAGTCAGCAAAGTAGCATCAACTTGCTGTGAAAGCGCAACATAAGAAGCATCATAAGCAGAAATGCCATAACTCAAGCCGATACTAACTGCATCCGCCATCAAGTCAGCTGTGGAAACAACACGCAACGGAAAAGCTTTGAGAGTGGCTAAATCTCTCTGAACCTCAGCAGCAGTGTACATCCTTGCACGGACATACTTCCAGAAGGCGTTAGCACACTCAATGTAAAAAAGGTCTGGAACAAATATTTCTGTCTGTGGATTGCTAAGATGTCCGAAGAGTTGATTAACTTTAGCAGTTAGTGGATCAGCGATAAAATACTTGATGCACACACTGGTATCTACTACGCATCTGAGAGGATTGCTCATCTATCGCGGTCTTCTCGAATTAGTTCAGTACTATCAAGTAATCCAAAGTCTGCTGGATTCAAGCGGCGGCGATCGCGATTACTTTCTTCTAGGAGTTTTGGTACATTCTGTCGTTTCTGTTCTTCTGTTAGCTGTGCTTCAGTTGTCAAAGCTTGTTCTAACAGAGTTATAACTTGGGCGTTAATTGAACGGTGCTGAGACACTGCTAACTCTTGCAGCTTTGTATACAAGTCATCGGGTAAATTTCTTACATAAAGGGTAGCCATCGCTTTACCTACAAGCAGAATTTATGATAATGATAGCAGAATGCAAGCGTTCAGATTCAAATAATTCGTAATTAAGTTTTGTGGCGGGGTTTAAATCCCGTTATGAAACTTGCTGAATGAATGGATGAAATGTTATGTATTAAAATCTAAAACTCCTTATCCTCTCTGCGTCTCTGCGCCTCTGCGTGAAAAAAATCATCCCGCATTCATGCAACGCCTTGCTATGCAACTTAAACCCACAGAATTTGTTAAAACAAAAAGTACCTCTGCGCCATTGGTAAAACTGTCGCAGGTTCACAAATAAGTAACTCACCATCAGCCCTTACTTGGTATGTTTCTGGATCAACTTCAATGTGGGGTAGTGCATCATTCAACTTCATATCCCGCTTACTCAATTGGCGTGTCCCGGAAACTGCAACTGCTGTTTTTTGTAAACCTAACTGTGTAGGAATTTGCCTCTCTAAAGCTGCTTGCGAAACAAAAGTTAATGATGTGGCATGACGTGCACCTGCAAAACTACCAAACATCGGTCGCATATACACTGGTTGCGGTGTGGGAATACTGGCGTTAGCATCGCCCATTTGCGACCATGCAATCATTCCGCCTTTAATTACTATCTCTGGTTTTACGCCAAAAAACGCCGATCGCCACAAACATAAATCTGCTAATTTTCCCTCTTCCACTGAACCCACATATTGAGCAATTCCGTGAGCGATCGCTGGGTTAATCGTATATTTTGCAACATATCGCTTCACCCGATTATTATCAGCTTGTCCATCTCCTGTAAGACTTCCCCGTTGCACCTTCATTTTGTGAGATGTCTGCCAAGTGCGAATTATCACTTCGCCTACTCTTCCCATTGCTTGAGAATCGGAAGAAATCATGCTAAATGCGCCTAAGTCGTGCAAAATATCTTCCGCAGCAATGGTTTCCCGACGAATGCGAGACTCGGCAAAAGCGACATCTTCAGCGATCGCTGGATCGAGGTGATGACATACCATCAACATATCCAGGTGTTCATCTAAAGTATTGACGGTGTAAGGGCGTGTGGGGTTGGTGGAAGATGGTAGAACATTGGCTTGGCCGCAAACTTTGATAATATCTGGTGCGTGTCCGCCACCTGCGCCTTCGGTGTGGTATGTGTGGATGACACGATTCTTAAAAGCTGCGATCGTATCTTCCACAAATCCGGCTTCATTCAGGGTATCAGTATGAATCGCTACTTGTATATCATATTCATCAGCAACACTGAGGCAAGTATCAATTGCTGCGGGTGTGGTTCCCCAGTCTTCATGTAGTTTTAACCCCATTGCACCGGCGGCTACTTGTTCTACAAGTCCTTGGGGTTGACTGGCGTTACCTTTACCCAAAAATCCTAAGTTTACGGGAAAAGCATCAGCAGCTTGCAGCATCCGGTAAATGTTCCAGGGGCCTGGGGTGCAGGTAGTGGCATTTGTACCCGTAGCCGGCCCAGTACCACCGCCAATCATCGTAGTAATCCCAGAAGCGATCGCCACTTCAATCTGTTGGGGACAAATAAAATGAATATGGGCATCAATACCGCCAGCAGTGAGAATCATTCCTTCCCCTGCTAAGGCTTCAGTTCCAGGGCCGATAATAATATCTACATTGTCTTGAATATAAGGATTTCCGGCTTTACCAATTTTGAAAATCTTGCCATCTTTAATGCCAATATCCGCTTTGACAATACCCCACCAATCGAGAATTAAGGCATTAGTAATTACTAAATCAACAGCACCATCGGCGTTAGAAATGGGGGATTGTCCCATCCCGTCGCGGATGACTTTACCGCCGCCAAATTTCACTTCATCGCCGTAGGTGGTAAAATCTTGTTCAACTTCAATAAATAATTCTGTGTCTGCAAG
>JBBSCU010000108.1:0-16555 GCA_038249935.1 Chroococcales cyanobacterium | reverse complement strand
CAAGTCATCTGAAGATGACTAAATACCTCCAAAAATCTCTAGTCTACTTCAGTAGACTTTAGCTGTTAGCCTTGAACTTTAGTTCAAGGTGGGTGATGAAGCCAACAGTTAAGCTATTCCTAGCTTAAGTTGACACCAATGGGTATGCAGAACCTAAAGAGCAGGCGGAGGTTCCAATCTGACAGTGCAATACCCTATCTTAAACCTGCATCTTGATTAATAATTAATTGCTAATTATCTAGCAGTAGATTCATTTAAAAATCTGCAAATTAAAAAATATTTAAAGCGTACCAAAATTATTTGTATTTTACTTTATTCAGTGCTAAATCTTGGTGTAATTTAAATCATATTTTAAATTATTACGCATTGAATTTTGTGCCTTTACTAATATATACTTAGGCTTGTGTAAGTATGTGTTAGCATTTGTTTAACCAGTTGTTAACTTTTTTGTGACCCTTCAGTGCTAATGTTCATACTGTTAATCCATAGCATAATTTATAAAATCCTTTATGTTCTCTTCAAAGATGCAGTTGGTTGCTCCCTTAGTTGCTCTGGCAATCGGTATTGCCTCTTGCGGCGATAACAATCAAGCTTCTAACAACCCTAGCCCAGCAGCTGATGGCGGCGCTACCCCAGCCACCACTACAGCAGCCGGATCAAATTTATCTGGAACAGTAAAGGTAGATGGTTCCAGTACCGTCTATCCTATTTCTGAGGCAATGGCAGAAGAGTTTCAAAAGGCGAATACTGGGGTAAAAGTTACTGTGGCTTCCTCTGGTACAGGCGGCGGCTTTAAGAAGTTCTGTGCAGGTGAAACTGATATTTCTAATGCTTCCCGCCCCATTAAAGCGGAAGAAGTAGAACTTTGTAAAAAAGGTAATATCGAATACATTGAATTACCGATCGCTTATGACGGACTATCAGTGGTAGTCAACCCCCAAAACAACTTTGCACAATGCCTCACAGTTGCCGAACTAAAGAAAATGTGGGAGCCAGCAGCTCAAGGCAAAGTTACCCAATGGAACCAAATTAACCCGAAATTCCCAGCAGAAAAAATAGGTTTATACGGTCCTGGCACTGACTCTGGTACTTACGACTATTTTACTCAAGCAGTTGTGGGCAAGGAAGGGGATAGCCGAGGTGATTTTACTGCTAGTGAAGATGACAACACCCTAGTACAGGGTGTAAGTTCAGATAAAGGCGGTTTAGCCTTCTTCGGCTATGCCTATTACGAAAACAACAAAGACAAATTAAAGCTTGTAGGCATTGATGGTGGTAAAGGCTGCATTCAACCTAGTCCACAAACGATCGCCGATGGTACTTACCAGCCCCTAGCTCGCCCAGAGTTTATCTACGTCAAAAAAACAGCGGCGGCGCGTCCTGAAGTCAAAGCTTTTGTTGATTTCACTTATGCTCAGGCAAACCAAAAGCTAGTTACAGAAGTTGGCTACGTGCCTTTACCTAGCGACCTACTTCCTGAAGTTCAGGCACGTTTCAATAATGGGACAGTAGGTTCGGTTTTTGAGGGTAAGGGTTCTCAAATCGGTGTAACCCTGAAAGACCTTCTCAAGAAAGAAAAGTAAGAGTTATTGACAGCCCTAGTAGTTGGAAGTAGCAGCTTACCGAGCAAATTATGCTGACGCTAGTCTCCATATATCAAGCACTTCCAACCTTTGGGCAGCTTCTATAAACTGTGCACAGTGCCGATAAAAAGAGTTTGAATTTATGAGGTTGTCCCCAAATGACTACCAGCCCGCTATCTAACGAACCAGATAAATCCAACTTATGGCAGCCCAATAGGACTTTGAGTAAGCGGGTGGAAACTGGCGTAAAAGCGCTGTTTGCCTTGTTCGCTTTTGTCTCAGTTTTAACCACGATTGGGATTGTCTTAACGCTGATTTTTGAGACTGTAGAATTCTTTAAAGCAGTCTCCATCTGGCAGTTTTTAACAGACACACAATGGACACCGCTCTTCACTAATAAGAAGTTCGGAATCATGGTGCTAATTAGCGCCACATTGCTCTCATCTGTAATTGCGATCGCGGTAGCATTACCCCTAGGATTGTTAGCCGCCATCTGCTTAAGTGAGTATGCTCCGGCTGAACTTCGCAAATGGCTAAAGCCAGCCCTAGAAGTATTAGCTGGGGTACCAACTGTTGTGTTTGGTTACTTTGCACTGTTTACAGTTACACCCTTCCTCCAAAAATTTATCCCTGGTATACAGGGATTCAACGCTTTGAGTGCGGGTATAGTATTAGGAATTTCGATTATTCCTCTGGTAGCTTCTTTAAGTGAAGACGCTATTTATTCCGTTCCGCGTAGTCTGCGGGAAGGCGCTTATGCACTAGGATCAACTAAGCGGGAAACAATTATTTCAGTAGTATTACCAGCGGCTTTATCTGGGATAGTAGCTTCTTTTATCTTGGCTATTTCCCGCGCCATTGGTGAAACAATGATTGTCACCATCGCGGCTGGACAAAACCCTCAATTGGGTTTCAATCCGTTAGTGCCAATTCAGACAATGACAGCATACATTGTCCAAGTAAGTAAAGGAGACACACCAGCCGGCTCACTGGCGTATAAAACTATTTTTGCGGTGGGTATGACTTTATTTCTCATTACCTTAACCCTGAATGTTTTTAGTTACTGGTTTGTTCGTCGCTTCCGGGAGAAATACGAATGACAACAAGTGATACTAAGCCTACAAATCAGTCTGGGGTAAATCCGAACTTTGACCTCGCACTTAATAAACGCTACAACCTCGACAAAGTTTTTGCGATCGCTACTTGGGTTGCAACTTCATTTGCATTGCTGGTGTTAGCTATTTTGCTTATTGATGTCTTAACTGACGGTCTTGGTGGTTTGAATTGGTCTTTTCTTACCAGCTTTTCTTCTCGCCGTGCCTCCTCTTCTGGGATATTAGCCCCCTTGGTTGGTACTATTTGGCTGTTGGTAATAACAGCCTTAATTTCCTTTCCCTTAGGAGTAGGTGCAGGAATTTTCTTAGAAGAATATGCCACAGACAACTGGTTTACTCGCTTAATTGAAATCAACATTGCAAATTTAGCCGCAGTACCATCGATTATTTACGGCTTGCTAGGCTTGCAAATTTTTGTCCGGTTGATAGAACCAATCACCAAAGGACGCAGTGTGCTAGCTGGTGCTTTAACCTTGAGCTTGTTGATTCTACCAATTATCATTATTACCACTCGTGAAGCGTTACGTGCGGTTCCCGATAGTCTAAGACAAGCAGGTTTTGCCCTTGGTGCCAACAGATGGCAAATCATCCGAGAACAGATTTTTCCCATTGCTTTACCAGGTATACTTACTGGTACAATTCTGGCACTTTCACGAGCGATCGGTGAAACGGCACCGTTGATTGTAATTGGGGCTGTTGGGTTCATTACTTTCTTACCTGAACTTTCTTTAAAAGGTTTGCAAAGTTCTTTTACAGCATTACCAATTCAGATTTTTGACTGGGTTTCTCGTCCTCAAGTAGAGTTTCATCAGAATGCTGCTGCTGGCATTATTGTTTTGATGATCGTGTTACTGTTGATGAATTCAACAGCAATAATTTTACGCAATAAATTTCAGCAGTCACGCTAAATAAATCAACTGGGTTGAAATGTAAATTTTCAGTATTTACCTGAAACTTTTTTATGGTATCAAACTCAAAAACCGCAACTTACGAGAGTATTTTACAAGCTGAACAGTTATCTGTTTTCTATGGTAGTTTTAAAGCAGTTCGTGATGTCAACTTAAACATTGGCAAAAACAAAATTACCGCTCTTATTGGGCCTTCTGGATGTGGTAAAAGCACTGTATTAAGATGTTTTAACCGCTTAAATGACTTGATTCCTGGCGCACACATTGAGGGAAGAATTACCTTTGATGAAACTGATATTTATGACAAAAAAATTGACACAGTAGAATTGCGCCGTCGGGTTGGGATGGTGTTTCAAAAGCCTAACCCTTTTCCAAAATCAATTTATGAAAATATCGCCTTTGGAGCCAGAATTAACGGTTATCGAGGTGATATGGATGAATTGGTAGAGCGGAGTTTAAAGCAAGCTGCTTTGTGGGATGAAGTTAAGCATAAACTCAAACAAAGTGGTTTATCTATATCTGGTGGTCAACAGCAACGCTTGTGTATTGCTCGTGCTTTAGCAATTCAACCAGAAGTTTTACTAATGGATGAACCCTGTTCAGCCCTTGACCCAATTTCAACTTTGCGGGTTGAAGAATTACTCCAAGAATTGAAGTCGCAATATACGATTATCATCGTCACCCACAATATGCAGCAGGCTGCGCGGGTGTCGGATATGACAGCATTTTTCAATGCACAGGCGACAGAAACGGGCAGCAAAATGGGGTATCTAGTCGAATACGATTTGACAGAGCATATTTTCAACAATCCTCAGCAGGAAGATACCCGAGATTACGTCAGCGGCAAATTTGGATAAATGTTTCACATTGCTGATATTGGAGCAGTGAGAGATACACAGCATCAAAAAGTTCATTTACTTAATATTTTAGAAGCATTTAAAATGCTTTCAGGGTTAACCAGTGTTTTCCACAAGTTCCGCAATGTCTCTCACGGGCTGAACTTTAGGACTTCTCATAATTTGTACCCAGAATATTTTTGGGTATTTTTGACTATTCAGATTTTTGATGCAACGATGAAATTCGGATTTGGTGAGGAGATTAGCGATCGCACTTTCCAGAGTATCATAAAGGAATTTTTCCGACAAATGAAACTGTAGCAATAAGAGCGAATGCTCCTAAACCTGTAAAAGAAAAGACACTTTATATTAATAGCCTTAAAAAACTTTCACAATATCGTTTGAGGTTTTTCATAAACTTTCAGCTTAGAATAACTAAGTCAATCTTCAAACCAAGCTTAATCTCAGTATTTAAGTTTGTCAGCCGTGAAACTTACCATACTGAGAAAGTCAGGCAAAAATATGGCCGCAAAAATTCCTGTCACAGTGATTACAGGCTTCTTAGGTAGTGGAAAAACCAGCCTAATTCGCCACCTGCTACAAAACAACCAAGGCCGTCGCATTGCCGTTTTAGTCAACGAATTCGGCGAACTCGGTATTGATGGCGAATTATTGAAATCTTGTCAAGTTTGCCCAGAAGATGGTGAGGGCGACAGTAATATTTTTGAATTAACTAATGGCTGCTTATGCTGCACCGTGCAGGAAGAGTTTTACCCCACGATGCAAGAGTTAATCAAGCGGCGAGATAGCATCGACTGCATTTTGATTGAAACCTCTGGTTTAGCTTTGCCAAAACCCCTGATAAAGGCTTTTCGCTGGCAAGAAATTCGCAACGCCGCGACTGTGGATGCAGTGATTACCGTAGTAGATTGTGCGGCGGTAGCAGCAGGGACATTTGCTAGCGATCCAGAGGCGATCGCAGCCCAGAGACAAGCAGATGATAGTCTAGAACACGAAACACCCTTACAAGAATTGTTTGAAGACCAACTTGCTTGTGCAGACTTAGTGGTGTTGAATAAAATTGACTTGGTAGATGCCGAGACAAAAGCCAGAGTTGAGGAATTAATTAAACAAGAATTGCCCAGAGTGGTAAAGATTGTCGAGAGCGATTATTCTCAACTTGACGCATCTATATTATTAGGATTCCAAGCCGCAGTTGAAGATAACTTAGATAGCCGTCCCAGTCATCACGATACAGAAGAAGACCATAACCACGACGAAGAGATTACTTCAACTAATTTAATTTTGGATCGTGCCTTTGACCCAGAAAAACTGCAACAGCAGTTGCAAACATTGGCACAACAACAAGAAATTTACCGAATTAAAGGCTTTGTCGCAGTGCCAAATAAATCTATGCGCCTAGTCATGCAGGGCGTAGGAACCCGATTTGATAAATTTTACGATCGCCCCTGGAAACCAGATGAGGCTAGGCAAACTCGCTTAGTTTTCATCGGTCGTGATTTGAATTCTTCAGAAATTGAATCGCAGTTAATAGCTTTAGGAGTTAGGAGTTAGGAGTTAGGAGTTAGGAGTTAGGAGTTAGGAGTTATGAATAACTACTTAATTCAAAAACCAAAAAACAATGTTAATCGCTTAAAATTTCTAATTCGTAACTCCTCACCCATAACTTTTCATTCAGGGCTATTTCATTCTCATCTAGCCCGCCTCAGAATGAATTCTGAGTCTAATAGCGAAAGTCGTCTAAAGACGACTGAGAAAAGGTTATAGTCCGTTTTAACGGACTTTAGCTATAAGAAAAGGAACTTTAGTTTTGGGTGGTTTATGCCTAGAATGAAATAGCCCTACCTTTTCATTTCTAATTTATCAATTCTGACTTTACCAAACTATGACTATTTCTCAACTATTTAACATTGCCAATCTTTTCGTCTTGCCTTTTTGGGCTTTGATGATTTTATTGCCAAATTGGAAAGTGACACGACAGATAATGTCATCATATCTGCCTTTTGTGCTATTAGCAGGGGCGTATTTGTATTTGTTTATCAATAGCATTACACCAGAAAACGCCCAAGCTTTATCAAATCCTCAATTAGCTGATATTGCACGATTTTTTGCAGATGAAACAGCTGCTGCAACAGGTTGGATTCATTTTTTAGTGATGGATTTATTCGTTGGTCGCTGGATTTATTGGGAAGGCCAGAAAACGGGTATTTGGACAATTCACTCTCTGGCTTTATCTTTGTTTGCTGGGCCTTTAGGATTACTGTCTCACATCTTGACTGACTGGATTACTAAGAGATTTTTCCCAAAGTTTCAGCAGAATGAAACGGTGACGGTAGCAGAACAAAAAGTATCATCAACTGGTACATAATATTAGGGGCGTACAGCTAGTTATGCGCCCCTAATACCATTAATTACCTGATTTTAAAATTATTAAGCGTTATCTTGTCTATAGTCGGCATCTAACCAACAACGTGGTAAATCTTCACCAGACGGAAAAACGAGATTTTCTTTTTTAAAAGTCTCAGGCTGTTGTTCTTCTTGACCTTCTTGATCTTGTGCCTGAACAATATCAGAATTCGGGTCGATTAACTCCTGAATTTCAAGAATTTTTACCAATTCGCCAGTATCTTTAAGTTGTAAAAGCATAGAAATTGCCTCAATAAGTTTGCATGAAAATTCTGGGCGAGTCTTAAATATAAACTCGCTCACATCTCGACTGATTTAGAAGGTCGAGATTCCTTAATTGTTAAAGGAAATTTTTACCAAATATACACACACAAATTGCCCAAAATTAATTTTATGTGTATCTGTGGTTTTGATTTTTATAAAATTGACCCAGGAAACAAATTATAACTCGGCATCTCAAATCCAAAATTGAATGAGATAATGCTGACCGAGAAAATTGTGTAATTCAATTAATCTTAGGGACTTCCAAGAAATAAATTATCCAAATAAACGAACCACAGAGACACAGAGGAAGGAGAAATAAGAGGGTTTTTGGGTCAGTTTTGGGACATTTTTTTATTTGGAAGTCCCTTAGTTTTAGCGATTAAATTTCACGCTGATATTTTTCCAAAATATCTACTAAGTTGACCTGACATTGCAGTGGCAGTAAATCGATTAAAGGAAGTTCACTTCTACCGCCACCAATTTTTATGGGAATTGATTTCAAGACTTTTGTAACTTGGTCTTCATTTACGTTCTTAGAAGTAATTAAAGGATACAACTGTTCAGCAACAAGAGTATGCAGTTTGGCATTAGATAAATAAAGATGCCATTTGGCAATGTCCATGTAGACATTTTCACCAATTTCAGCTGCTAGGGCTTCCAGTAGTTCTGTGGTGTTAGGTTTAGCCATAAAAATAATCCTACATTAGGAAAGAGCGCAAAATCTCAAACTTTTCTATATTATGGCTCATTTAATAGGCTGATTCTACTACCACAGGTTACAATCGCCCCAGCATCAATAGTCCGTCTTCAGGTGGATTTGGATGGAGTTTCAGTGTAGTTAGCGATCGCAGTAATATAAATTAGATGCACCAACAATATTACTATCCAACTTACAGTCAGCCAAGGCAACCACTCCCACGTAATGCCTTTCAAGATGTGGAAAAACCATAAACTAGAGTTAATAGTAGCAGCGATCGCCACATGCACGGCAAAGTTCATCCGGTCATCAAGCTTACGGTAATCAGAGTCTTTGCGATCGGGTTTGCGAGGCCAACGAGGAGGCATAAATATTTGTTACAGATTTAAATACACCCTATTCAGGGTAACTCAAACTTTGAGACAACAAGACTTAGAACCCCAACTTTCTACTTACCACGCTCACGTCGTTCGATAAGCTTGACATGATACAAGAAATATGTTATCAGTTATAGTTTGTGGAAACTTTAACCTCTTAATATAAACTCTTGGCTAACGTAATTGTCATAGGTTCCCAATGGGGCGATGAAGGAAAAGGTAAAATAACTGACTTACTCAGCCGTTCCGCAGATATTGTGGTACGTTATCAAGGGGGTGTCAACGCTGGACACACAATTGTAGTGAAAGGTCAGACCTTTAAGCTGCACTTGATTCCTTCAGGGATTTTGTATCCAAATACCGATTGTATTATCGGCTGTGGAACTGTTATCGATCCACAGATTTTGATCGGAGAACTCGACCAATTAAAAGAATTAAATATTTCCACTGACCGGCTGCTGATATCTGAGACAGCCCACGTAACAATGCCTTATCATCGGTTGATTGACCAGGCATCAGAAGAACGACGGGGAAGCCATAAGATCGGTACAACAGGTAGGGGCATTGGTCCGACTTATGCTGATAAATCTGAGCGTACAGGCATTCGAGTTTTAGACTTGATGGACTCTGATGGGCTACGTGAGCAGTTGAAGTGGACGATTAATTATAAAAACGTCATTTTAGAAAAGCTTTACAACTTGCCGCCTCTAGATGCCGAAGAGGTAATTGAGCAATATCTGGGGTATGCAGAACGCTTGCGACCTCACGTTGTTGATACATCGTTGAAAATATCCGATGCGATTGGGCGACGGCGCAATATTTTGTTTGAAGGCGCACAAGGCACACTTCTTGACCTAGATCACGGGACTTACCCTTATGTCACTTCCTCAAACCCTGTGGCGGGGGGGGCTTGCGTTGGTACAGGTGTAGGGCCGACAATGATTGACCGGGTAATTGGAGTGTCGAAAGCTTATACGACACGGGTGGGAGAGGGGCCATTTCCCACCGAACTGCATGGAGAGTTGGGAGAATTGTTGTGCGATCGCGGTGCCGAATTTGGCACAACCACCGGACGCAAACGGCGTTGCGGCTGGTTTGATGCGGTCATCGGTCGCTATGCGGTGCGGATTAACGGCATGGATTGTATGGCGCTGACTAAATTGGATGTCCTTGATGAATTAAAGGAAATCCAAGTTTGTGTCGCCTATGAAATAGATGGCGATCGCACCGAACACTTTCCTACCAGTTCCCGTAAATTTGCCAGATGTCGCCCCATCTACAAAACCTTACCAGGATGGCAAGTGTCAACAAGTCACTGCCGCACCTTGGAAGAGTTGCCACAGCAAGCACTGGACTATCTAAAATTCTTAGCTGAATTAATGGAAGTCCCAATTGCGATCGTCTCACTAGGAGCTAGCCGCGATCAAACCATAATTGTAGAAGACCCCATCCACGGCCCCAAACGCGCTTTATTGCACGCTGATGGCACACCTGCTACTTTACTTAGTGCGTAAATTAGTCATTGGTCATTGGTCATTGGTCATTAGTAAATGACAAATGACAAAGGACAAAGGACAAAGGACAAAGGACAACTGACAAAGGACAACTTTTATGCCTATTACAGTCGAATCTCAAAAACGTCCAGAAGGCAGCAAACCAAGAGCTTTGCGCCGTTCTGGACTGATCCCTGCCAATTTGTACGGTCATAAGGGTACAGAGTCAATTTCTTTGACTATTGATGCCAAAATTGTTGAGCGCTTGCTCAAAAGGGTTTCAGTAAACAACACCTTGATTGATTTAAACGTTACTGATGTACCTTGGCGCGGCAAAGCCCTACTGCGGGAACTTCAGATCCATCCAGCAAAAGGTACTCCTTACCACCTCAGCTTTTTTGCGGTTGCTGGTCATGGCGACACCACTGTAGGAGTTCGGTTACGTTTTGTCGGAAATGCTGTTGGTGTTAAACAAGATGGTGGTGTATTAGACACCGTAATCACCGAATTGCAAGTGAGTTGTGCGCCAGAAAACATCCCAGATGTAATTGAAATTGATGTCTCTAACTTACAAATTGGAGACAGCTTGAGTATTAGTGATATACCCTTTCCTGAAGGTGTAACACCTCTAGCTGAATTAGAGCGACTTGTTGTCAGCGTTTTGCAACCACAAATTAGCGCTGCTGATGCTGGTACAGAAACTGAAGTAGCTTCTTAAGCTAGATAAACTGTGTAATAATTTTTGATGATACCAGGGGGAAACTCCTGGTTTTTTTGTATTTGAACCGCAGAGGCCAGAGATGACAGAAGCGACTCTTCCAGTTTTAATTCAGCAAATGTTGCAGCCTGGATTTTATCCCCATGCGGTAACAGAACCCATTCAACTGATTCAAACCCATATTTCTTATGTGCTGTTAACTGGAGATTACGCCTATAAGCTGAAAAAACCAGTTAATTTTGGCTTTTTGGACTTTTCTACCTTAGATAAGCGGCAGCATTTTTGTCAGGAAGAGTTGCGGTTAAATCAGCGGGGAGCAGGTGAACTGTATTTGGAAGTTTTGCCTATAACTCTGGTAGGAGAACAATACCAGTTAGAGGGAACGGTCGAGGCTGTAGAATACGTGCTAAAGATGCGTCAGTTTCCCCAAGAGTCGCTATTAAGTACACTTTTTGAACAGGGTAACTTAAATGAGACACATCTAGAAGAGTTGGGACGGGTGGTAGCTCAATACCATGCCGAAGCCCAGACAAATGATTATATTCGCAGTTTTGGTGAAGTACCAAAAGTTCGGGCTGCAATTGACGAGAATTATCAACAAACTGACAAGTATATTGGTGGACCCCAGACTCAGGCGCAATTTGTAGAAACAAAGCAATATACAGATAACTTTTTTGCAGAACGTCCAGAATTATTTGCTAGCAGAATTCACAACGAGTATATTCGTGAATGTCATGGGGATTTACACCTGAGAAATATTGCTCTGTGGCACGATAAAATCTTACTGTTCGATTGCATTGAGTTTAATGAGCCGTTTCGGTTTGTCGATGTGATGTACGATGTGGCCTTCACTGTGATGGATTTAGAAGCGCGACAACGCAAAGACTTGGGTAATGCCTTTTTGAATGCCTATGTAGAGCAAACTGGAGACTGGGAAGGCTTGCAGGTGCTGCCCTTGTATTTGAGCCGTCAGGCTTATGTCCGGGCAAAGGTGACATCATTTTTGCTAGACGATCCGAATATACCCGCGACGGTAAAGGAAGAGGCGACAAAAACCGCCGCTGACTATTACAAACAGGCTTGGGACTACACTAAACCAAAGGTTGGACAACTGATTTTGATGTCGGGCTTATCGGGTTCTGGCAAAAGTACCACAGCAAGGCATTTAGCCCGTCAACTGGGAGCGATTCAGCTTCGTTCCGATGCGGTGCGGAAACATTTAGGGGGAATTTCCTTGTGGGAAAAGGGTGGCGATGATTTGTATACACCGGAGATGACCGAGAAAACTTACGCACGGCTGTTAGAATTGGGGATTATACTGGCTAAACAGGGTTTTCCGGTGATTTTGGATGCCAAGTATGATAAACAGCAATTGCGGCAAGAAGCGATCGCTCAAGCTAAAAAGCACCAACTTCCCCTTCAAATTATCCAATGCACAGCACCCCTAGAAGTTCTAGAAGAGCGTTTGAACAACCGTACTGGTGATATCGCTGATGCCACCGCCGATTTATTAGCCTCACAACTCCAGCAAGCTGAACCCTTCACTGAAGAAGAACAATCCTATGTAAAGATTTTGGATACAACTCAACCACAACAGGCACAATTAAAATAATTCGTAATTCGTAATTCGTAATTTTCGATTCAATTACGAATTACGTTATAGCAGTTCTTGTTTACGTGAGGTACACCCGTAGGGGCACGGCATGCCATGCCCCTACACCTTGGGATAATAACGTTGTACCGCATCTGAATGGGAACCGCCATAGCGTAACGGTAGCGAGTTTGCGTACTCCTGCAAAGAATCAAGCGACACGCTGCGCGAACGTAGAGAGCGTCGTTAGTAATTAGTTAATAGCTTTTTTTACTCTATGGCAGACAAAAAGAACGACTTTTTTAGTATTTCTCCCAGCTTCTTTTCTCAAATGTTATTTGGAGCATTTTTAGTATTTATATTAATAATGACCGGCTCTGCACCAGCATTGAGCATCTTCTTAGGCATTCTGGGGGGTTTCATCCTCAGCTGGATCACAAATGCAACTAGTAATAGCCCCCAAGCCCCAGCTGTAGCCTCCTCTGATGGTGTTGATACAGGACTAAAATACTGGTTATTTTTCATGCTTGGGTTTGTGTATTTGGGGTATCCAGCACCCATGAGTATCTTGTTAGGTGGAATAGGCGCTTTAGCTGGAGGCTGGATTACTGCTTGGTGGGGAAGTAAGGAAGAGACTAAAACTCAGCTACAAGTTGAAGAGTTAGAAGATGGCGAAGTTGAACAACCCAATGAGAGAATCAACAAACGGCAAACGAGAAGAACCGCCCGCCGTTACCGTCGCACTCCTGGAAGTAGTTTCAATTTCAGGTTTTGGGAAAAGTAATAACTCAATCTAGGAATTTTAACTTTTACATTTTGCACCTTGAGGAGTAGCATCAGGATAATAGGTAATAATCGCTTTTCCTTCCCTCACAAAAACTGTAGGAAAGGATTCTCCTGTTTCTTGATCACGCACATTATAAATACAAGCTCCCTCGTTATTTCCTTGGAGTTTAAATATTTTGGTGGCATCTAAAAGCATTTCTTGAGCATTGCTAAGGTAGCCATAGCCTTTGATTACATCTGTTACTGTACGATTTTTCTGCTTAATTATTACACCCATTGTATAAATGACCCCAGGAATAACTTCGCCTCGTTCCTGATTATTTGCTAAACGTCCACCTATTCCTTCATTTTGTAACTGTAAATATCTGCCATAAAAGTGTAAACCACCAATATCATTAGCGTTATATATTTCACCACAAAATATATGTTCAAACCCCTGACGCTTGAACCAAATATTAGTTAAATCTTCGATAAATTGTGCTTTATTCCTACGTCTTGGGCGAAGTTCACCGCCGCTAGCTTGCTGAAGTTTGTCCAGTACATCGGGGTAATAAGATAACAATTGTTTAAAATTCTTGGAACTAACTTTAGTGCCAATAGGACCGCAGAGTTTTAGTACAGCTTGGTCAAAAGAATTTAATTGCGGTGGTGGTGGTGTGATGTCTACCTGTTGTCCTGCGGGGAAACGAACAGGAACCGGGTTATCTACATTATCAAAAAACGGCAGAAGTTGCGTATCTGGCTGAGGCTGTGCGATCGCTGAATTTTGCCAGAAAAAAGGCGAAACCAGTAGCAAAACAGCAAACATATTTACCATTTGCTTTGACCTATTGATTACAGAACTTTGTTGCATAATTTTTAGATTAATTATCTAGAGAATAGTACTATATCAAGTTTAATTTGATATATAACGTACTTTCTTAAAAACCCGGTTTTTTTTAATAAACCGGGTTGATGAAGTCCTCTAAAAGTCTGTTTACTTGGAATAGCTAATGGAATGATTAAGTTGCTCGGTCAATTTTTTGCACTTCTTCATCAGATAGTTTTACATTGATAGCTTGTGCTGAGTCTTCAATGCTGGAAACCTTGCTAGCACCAGGAATTGGCAAAATAGCGGGTGACTTGGAACGCAACCACGCTAAAACGATATTGTACACTGACACGCCTTTTTCTTTAGCTAACTGAGCGATCGCCCGAATATCTTGCAAGTCTTGATGGCGACGCCTACCACCAAAGGGACTCCAAGGCAAAAATGTCAATCCTTGCTGTTCACAATACTTCAACACACCGTCATTTTCTGGTTGTCGTTGCCAAGGGCTGTATTGATTCTGCACCGAGACAATATCCACCACATCCAGCGCCCGCTTAATTTGTTCAACGGAAAAGTTAGAAACTCCCACAAACCGAATCAAACCTGCTTCCACTGCTTCTTTAACTGGCGCAAGGGATTCTTCAATGGTGTAATGAGTATCGGGCGAATGGTATTGCCAAACATCAATAGGTTTAGCACCACCTAAAGCCTCAAAACTGACTCGAATTGTTTGGCGCAGATGTTCTGGGTTGCCGTTACTTGTCCAGCTGCCATTAGGACGCATCAAACCGCCCTTCGTTGCCACAATTACTTGGCTAATATCGCCTTTGTAACTACTAAGTGCTTTGTGAATTAACTGCTCGTTATGGTGCTTATCTGACTCATCTTTGCAGTAGGAGTCGGCGGTGTCAATAAATGTAATACCCAGATCCAACGCTCGATGAATAACTTGAATTGATTGCGATTCGGGAGGGCGATTAGAAATTGACATGGGCATACCACCCAAACCGATCGCACTCACAAATATACCAGTTTTTCCTAGCTGTTTGGTTTCCATGCTTCTAGCCATAGCTTTCTGCCCCAATTATCTATCAGTTAGCCAAAGCTTTTTTAACGATTTATCATAAATCTTCCCTAGTACTTAGACTTGGCGATAAGTTAATAGACTACCAGGGGAATACTCTACTCAGGGAGTTAAATATTCTATACACAAGCACAGATGAAAATTGTAGAGGAAACCCGTACCAGATTGCAGCTAAAGCATCGGCCACTCGGACATTGGTTTAGCGGGTGGGGCATTTTTGCTGTTTGTTTAAGCTTTTTGATTTACTGCTTAGTTTTCGATTCTGCTTCGGTTAGTCTCAGCTGCACTCGACCTTCACCAAACCAAATTAACTGTGAATTGAAGCGGTTTAATTTGCTGGGAAGTATGGAAAAACTCAAAATGTTTGATCCCCAGGAAGCATACATCCTGACAAAGACTGGTAGTAAAGGGAGTAAAAACTATCAAGTTATGATTGTGACTCCATTTGGAGAATTTGCCCTGCTGTCACATATTAGCTATGAAGAGAATGAAAAAGTTACCTTTAAAATCAACGGTTTTATCAACTCTGGGCAAACTTCTTTATTAGTGCAGCAAAATCAGCGTAATTATCTATTTTTATTAAGTTTATTTATGTTGATTATGATGGCGATCGCAGCTTATTTCGCAACATCACCTGTAACTACCTGCACCTTCTATAAGAGTCTCGATCAGGTATTTATAGAACGTAAAAGTTTACGTGGTAACAAAATTATCGAACACCCACTAGAAAATATTCTGCGTTTTGATATCCAAGAAAAGCAATTTAAATACTCCAAGCTTTATCGGGTTGTAATTGTGCTAAAATCCTTCAAAGAAATCCCCATTAATCCCCAATACACTGATGAAAAAAGCATCAGATATGTAGTGTCTAGAATACATTCATTTCGAGCGATCGCTCTACTGCAACATCAGCACCTGTCAATAAAAAAACTGGAATAATCAGAATTACGATTAAGACTGAAATGACATAGTACCAGATTATTGGATACTTTTTTATACTGTCCGTAAATTGTCTTATTATAGGCATGGGCTGAAGAGTAGTTTTTGAGTTGTCGTTGTGAGAGACAATAACTCTACTACAGAGCGCCCTATCTCTTCATACTCTTTTTTTGGCTAAGGTATTTATGCTACAACAACATTCTTTATTTAGGAATCGCATCGGTATTCTAGCTACTATGCACCAGAAAGAGCAAGTAATTGCTCCCATACTTGAACAGGAATTAGGAATTAAAGTTATAGTTCCGCCCAATTTTAACACCGATGTATTTGGAACATTTACAAGAGAAATAAAGCGGATGGGTACTCAAGTTGAAGCTGCCAGGCTTAAAGCTGAAAAGGCAATGGCTTTAACAAGAGAAACTCTCGCTTTTGCTAGTGAAGGTTCTTTTGGATCTCATCCATACATACCATATCTTCCTACTAATAGAGAAATTGTTATCTTATTAGATAAAACCAAAAATATAGAAATTGTTGGTCAAGAGTTATCAACAGAGACTAACTATAATCATCAACTGATTTACAATCTTCAAGAAGCCTATGAGTTTGCTCAAAAAGCCGGATTTCCTGAACACGCTTTAGTTATTAGTGTCAGCGATTGTATTGAAGTAAAGGGTGAAATTATTAAAGGGATTACCACAGAAGAACAACTTGTTAATGCTGTAGAATTTGGTCTTAAACACTTACCTAATGGTCAAGTCCATATTGAGACAGATATGCGGGCTATATATAACCCGACACGGATGGAAAATATCAAAAAAGCCACTCTTGACCTGTGTAAAAAAATTAATTTTATCTGTCCCGAATGTTCTTGGCCTGGTTTTGAAGTTTTGGAAAGAAAAAAAGGATTACCTTGTGCCTTTTGTCAT
>JBBSCU010000107.1:0-16595 GCA_038249935.1 Chroococcales cyanobacterium | reverse complement strand
TTTCGATAAACTTTCGTGCTGAACACCAAATAATCAATCTCACCGTGATACAAACCAAAAACAGTACAAGCTTCTTTCAACTCGGACTCTAATCGCTGATTCCGTTCCCGTGGTGTTTCTGGCAGAGTCGCTTTTACTTCTGCAACTCTTGTAGCGAACCAGTCTCTGGCAAAGGCTAACCGTCCGTTATTGACAAACTGCACCCATACTGTAATCCCGCCTTCTATCCAGATAGTGCGAACTGATGCGGGTTCTACTTCGATAATCTCGCCAATGATGCGGCGGTCACGGTCGGTCAGGGGGTTTTGGGTGGGGGCTACTGTTTGGGCTTGGGTTTCGAGAAGCTGGTTTAGTTCTGCTTGGGCTAGGGCTTGCTCGTCAACAGAATATTCTTGCTGTGTTAATGTTTCGTAAGTCATAATATTGATCTCCATTCAGTTGGATAAAAGGCGATCGCGTAAGTTGTCCAGACCGAGCGATCGCCTTTGTTATGTGTGCAAACGACGTTGTGGTTTAGCACAACGCTCTCAAAAAGATTTGGCGTAGCCATCAAAGCTAGTTGCTAAGAGCATTATCAAGACAGCAGATAGATAGCATCAGGGGACGTGTACGGCTTTAACAACGTCAGCAGCTAACCGTCTAAAGTCTTTTGGTAATTATTTATTCAGTGCAATATCCGTTTCTCGCTCTGTACCCCAAGCAACTTTTGTGATTTCAGTGCCTCAGTTGCTCCTCAAGCAGTGACTTTAGATTGTTGTCAAAGTTCAGAGGGTGCAAACCCTTTATTGCGTTCGGGTGCAGGCGATTTGCTGTTCCTTTGCCCTTGTAATTACAAGTCTACTCTGAAATTTTTCTTTAGTCAAGGGGTTTGGGCTGATATATTCAATGTTAAAACTGATAAATATCAGTGTTGGTGTTTAAATTTGTAGTATATACTGGATAGAAGTAAGCTTAAGGTGTTGATTTTGTGAAACAGACTTTGATTAGGTGGAGATTAAAAGAAGTAATGGCGAGGTATGACATTAGAGCTGGCGACCTTGCTAAAGCTATGGGCGTTAGCCACAACTCGATAGCTAACTTACGAAAAGCTAAAACTATGCCTCGACTTGATGGGGAATCATTAAATAGGCTATGCAATGCATTAAATTACTTAGGGCAGGATTTGGAAGGGGAAATTACCCCAATAGATTTGATCAGTTACACCAAAGATCTAATTACACCCACTTCCGTTGAGATATCTGGTGAAAGTGAAAGCAGCAAATCGAGCCAAAACAAAAAGCTTCGCTCAATAGATGATCAATCTCAAAGCTCTTTATCTGCTGCGTAGCAAAAGCGACCGCCAGCCGCCAAGCAATGCGATCGCCCTGCTCAATCCGTTGATCACAAAGTGAGCTAACTATAATGCTGACACATTTTTGGAAAAATCCATATTACAGCTACCCGGTTCACTTTGGCTAATTTGCAACACCTCAACTTCTAGGCATTTACCACAGTGAGCAAGAGATATGCTGACACTAGAAAGAGAACAAACAACCTTACCGCCTGATTACACCAATCTCAACACCAGTATCAAAGAAACCTTCACTGCCATCGACCGATTTGAGTGGCAAGCAATAGAAGAACTGCGGGTAATGCGGGATAACGGCTATTACTTTGATGCTGGTTATGCCAGTTTTGAAGATTATTGCGAAAAAGAACTAATTAAACACGGTGGGTATCGTCGGGTTAGGGAGTTGCTGTCTGCCTCAAAGGTGAGAGATACCTTACCAGAGGAACTGAAAGACAAGATAACCAAACCTTCTCAAACCCGCCCCCTACTCCGGTTGGTCAAAACTCCCGACAAATTACAACAAGCAGTTGAGATTGCATCGGAACAAAACCCCTTCCCTACTGCGTCTGACTTCGCTAAAGCAGTCCAGCAGGTCGCACCAACAGCTAAACGCACTACAAAAGGCGATTTCCCCAAAACGCAATTGTGTAATTCTGTCACTGTTTCTTCCCTTTCACATCCTCGCTATGGGGAGTCGGGAGTGATTGAAGCAGACGCACCCAATAATTATCAGCAGATTGTCACTTTCAGCGATGGTGAGAAGCTGCTGATCAACAACAGCGATTTAAATGACACAATTGCGTCATTTTCACCAGAGCGGAACTATCCACCAGAATATACGGAAGCGATCGCGGCACTCAAAGAGCAACACCAGCAGGAGTTAGAACGACTTTCCCAGGAATTGAGAATTGGACTACAAACAGAAGCAGCTACTAGAGCAGAAGCCCAGGTACAAGAGCAAATCCAATCCCTCCAAAATCTGTACAAGCAACAGAAAGAGCAAAACATTCAGTTGCAGCAGCGCTTGGATGAAATGGAGGGGTTAAGGAAGTTGGAGACTGAGAATCAGCAACTTCAGCAGCGTATTCAAGATTTGGAACACGCCGTAGAAGAACGCCCTTCTCAACAGTGGGGAAATACCATGACACAACAGGCGACAAAAGTGTTAAACAAGCAGGTCAAACTAGCAATGGAGAAAACTATTGATTTGCGCGAGCTAGCTGTTGAGCCACCCAAAGAAAATGCCCAAGAATGTTTACGTTTGATGGGCATGGCTTTGGGAAATCTCGCCACCGCGATGAACAACACTCAAGCACTCGAAGCTGCGGCCATAATCCTGCGGAGTGAACCAACACAAGAAGCGATCGCATATCGAGCCGAACAATTGTCAATGCTTCCCCAGGCGGTTAGTGATATTCGTCAAGTACTGTCTCAGCCTGGGTGTACTTGGCAGGACTATTGTACTGTTGCCCAAGAGTATGAGGTGATTAAACAGGACTATTGGGCGGAATTAGCCACTGAGGAAACAGAATTAATCAAATTTCTAGAAAAAGCTTCTCATCCTCCGGTGATTCAAGTCGGTTCTATCGTTGCCTACGCTGACCCCTACTACACCTTATATAACGCCAGGGGTGAAGTTGTGGAGGATCTTGGTGAAGATGAGGTGCTAGTTGCCTGGGATCACTGGAAGAATGAAGGTAAAAAAACAAGCAGGTATTTCCGAAAGGAGTTGAGATTCTGGCAAGGCTAACTGATCTCTTGCCCATACCAGTGATTTTTTAGACAAGACTTTATAAATACTCAGACACTCCGCAATCACAGTGGGGGAAATTTCCGTGCGTCAACATAAACAGGAGATAGTAAAATGACTGCAACGATTACAAGACCTAAGCCCAAAAAGTCTGCTGCTAGCAGAAAGGAATCCCCATATAAAAGGCTTCATGTGATTATCCCGATTACAGATATGCTGTGGGCTTCGCAGCAAAAGCCATCAGTGACGCAATTGTGGCAGGAGTGTTGGACAGCTGACCCTTATGGCTCTCGGTGGATGCCTTTTTCTACTGAGATGGGTTACAGTACTTTTATCTGTGCAAAGAAAATTCTATCTGAAAGCGGGTTGTTTATTTTCAAGCCCGACAAGTCGATACAGGACGGGCGAGAAACGGCTAGCTGGATGGTCAAGAATTTGCATGGTAGCCGGATGAAGGAATTTTGGGAGAAAGCAGATTCTGCGAAACGAGAACTAGATGCTGAAAAACGAGAATTAGATGCTGGGGATTCAGAGAAAGATGCTGGCTCTGAAGAAATGGGTGCTTTGTACAGAGCATCTATTTTGGGTCAAAGCCAGTTAGATCAAGCGTTCCAGAAACCCTCACGAACTGCTCAGGAACACCTCACAAACTCTACAAAAGAGTTTGTGAGGTGTAACTCTGACACGCTTGCAGAAATTTCGCGTGAGGAGCAGACGGCTCACGCTCCCTTGGGGGTCGCGTCGCCTCTATCTGTTCAAGGCGTGTCAGAGATTGAAGTTGACTTGCCTACGGCAATGGACTGTACATCGCTGACGCTCGTGGATGCTCTACGCGGTGAATCTGCTTTGTTGCTGGGAGAAAACCAAGATTGTGGTGTTGAACCGAAAGGTTGTCTTGAAGGCGATTATTCCGCCGCACCCGTTACCGAAAATGAATTTTCTTTAAGTTCAGCGATCGCAGATAAAACAACAGAGCTTGGAGAACAGGGAAATTCTGTTTCCCTGCCGGGAGAAAACCAAGTTTCGGGTGTAGAAGTCAAAGCAGATCATAAGGGTGAAAGTTTGACCGTGTCTGCGACAAATTCTGAAAAATGGTCGCATGAGGCGATTGTAGGAAGGTCAAATGCACGACTGGAGCGTATACAGAAACTCAAAGTAGCGGCGAATTCTCTTCAGAATCCGGGTTTTGAGTACTTGCTTGAGTGCTGGGATGATCCGGCGTTGCAGATTGTGATCAAGAAATTGCTGGTGAAGTATCCGCAGTGGGGAATTGCTTGCGTGGATGGTGTGCTGGTTGATTGGGATGAGTAGCGATCGCTTATGTCAATTCAAATTAGGGCTTGGTTTCAATTCCGCAAGCAGAAATCATTAAAGCTATAGTTTTGGCTTGTCTGTGGCAAGAGCTATGACTTTTGCTTATCCTTGGGCTACCTCTTGAGGCATCTTTCTTATTAATATCATATTTTTGAATCTGTTCTGGAATCAGTTGACTTTTTACTGTTGTCTTCCAGTAAATATTGTTCCCATATCTTCTTGTACTCTTTTTTTATTTCATCGGCCAGTGTTTGTGGGCTAATAATTTTAGCATTTGCTCCATATTTTAGGATGCGTTGCCGAAACCAAAACCAATAATCTATAGTCGCTTCGATTTCACGAAATTTTCCTTCTGGGTCGCTGTAAATAACCACTTCATCTTTACGTCGGGGTTTGTAGTTAGCTAATTGTCCGCTAGTGCGGTAGCGTACTTTCAATGTGGGAAAATCGCAAGATACCCAACGAGTTTCAGATGCAGCACCAACGCTGGCGATTTTATCGAGACGGAAGATATGGTTTTGGTCGATATTATGCCAATGGTCAAATCGCCAAGAACGCCAGTCGGGGATGAAAGCAAATAGGTATAAAAGACCGTCGTGCAATCGTAATTCGGAACGGTCGATATCCCAGATTCGTCCTTCTGTTCCTGCTTTGCTTTGATAGCGAATAGTATAGCGGCATTGTTGCACAAAGCGTTCTTGCAGTTGGCGAACGATCGCATCTAAATTGCGATCGCTATAATCAACTGGAGGACTAAAATCAACTTTAATAAACGCCGGAATATCAGCTTCTGTGATATCGCCAATGCGCTGAATTTGACTTGCTTGCGCCGAAAAGCCCATATCAGACAGAAAATATGCAGCAGTTGCAAGGGCTTCTCGCTGTTGGGTTGAGAGAAGAATAGGGAAATTTGACTCAACTAGTTTGTAGGGGCTGTGAGTTCCACTTTCAATTTGAATACCGCAGTCTCTCAGCTTGCGAATTGTACGAGTCAGCTTTTGCTTAATATCAGCATTATCAGCAGATTTACTGTGTTCTTCAAGAAAGATTGAGAGTAAATCTACTAATTCTTTGCTACGTCGTGGCTTTTTGGCTAGAAGTCTGAGGATTTCTAAGGCAAAGGCAATCTGGTTATAGCTTGCATCCACTTTGGACAGGATAGCTTGAGGTGTTTTCTAATTATTTTAGATTATAGTCAAAAAATGATAATAACATTTTTAAAACTGGTATTAGACTGGGTGCAATGAAAACACAGATGAGTAATGAAGCTTTTTTTACAACCTCTTTACTCTCAACTCAACCCAGGAGTTGAGAATTGTCCCCTTGGGTGTACTTCTCAATGTATTGTCAATCAAAAGGCTCCCATGCTGCAACGACCTTCGGGGTGTGTCTGTCCTCTATCATCACATCAAGCGAAGACTTATGGAGAAATTATACACGGAGATGCAGATATTATCTCCAATCAATCTGCAACTGGTGATGGTAAGTCTCTGAGTGCAAATTTACCAGGGCTAATCAATCCTGATTTTCGGATTATGGGACTCTACCCTACAATTGAGTTGGTAGAAGACCAAGCCGAACAACAAAAAAAATATAATGCGCTGTTTGGTTTGGATGCTTCTCAACGAGTAGACCGTTTATATGGTGCAGAATTAAGTAGGCGGGTTAAACAAGCAGATAAAAGTAACAAGTTTCAAGAGTTGCTGTTAGCAATTCAACAAAAACCGGTTTTATTGACCAACCCTGATATTTTTCATTATATTACCCATTATCAATACCGTGACCCGGCTTATGGCAGCGATTTACTACCGTTGGTATTAGCAGAATGGCCTGATTTGTGGGTATTTGATGAATTTCCTATTTTTGGTAGTCATCAGGAAACTGCTGTTTTAAATAGTTTGGCTTTCATTCGTCGCAGTCAAGAGAATCAATCTCGTTCTAGACGGTTTTTGTTTACTTCCGCAACACCAAAACCTGATTTTATTGAACAGTTACGTAGAGCAGGTTTTAAAGTTGCTACGGTTGAGGGGGTTTACGCAAGTGAAGAAACTCCTGGTTTCCGCCAGATTCTGCAAGCTGTAGAACTAGAATTTGTGGAATTAGCGAAAGATGCAGACACGCAGATATGGTTAAAAGAAAAGATTCAGACCATTGAGCAAATTTTAGATGCAGAGTCAAAAGGGAGAGGATTAATTATTGTAAATTCGGTAGCAAAAGCTGGTCAGATAACTCGTTTACTGCAAACTTTATTACCGAAAGTTATCGTTCGAGAAATTAGTGGACGCATTGACAAAAAGCAAAGATTACTGGTGCAAAGCGACTTAAAAGATGCCGAACAACCAGTTTTAGTTGTGGGTACATCTGCTGTTGATGTCGGTATAGATTTTAAAGTTCACTTGTTAATTTTTGAAAGCAGCGATTCTGCAACAGTGACCCAGCGTTTGGGACGTTTAGGTAGGCATCCTGGTTTTAATGCATATACAGCATTTATTTTAGTTCCGAGTCATACACCTTGGGTAATGGCGAGACTAGAAAAAAACCTCAGTCCTAATGAAACAGTGACACGAGAGAGTTTGATTGGGGCGATCGCTTATGCTTTCGACCCACCGAAGGAATTTGAAAAATATCGCCAGCGTTGGGGTGCATTGCAAGCGCAGGGAATGTTTTGGCGCATGACTCAAGAGAATGGGAAGGTGAGTAAATTAGTGTGCGATCGCATGAAGGAAGATTTACAGCGCGTTCACTCCCAAGATTTTGAATCAGCACGCAAACAGTGGTTTGCAATGCAAAATAATCCCATTGGTAAAGCCACCCAAAAACAACTTTTAAGTTTTCGAGGAGGTTCAACACTGCAAGCTGCGATTTGGGACAATAATAATTTCTATACTTATGACTTACTGCGATTATTACCCCATACACGAGTTGCAATCATTGACCGCGAAACGTTTTTAAATGCAGCTAATAATTCAGGACGGGGTGAAGAAGAATTTTCAGAGGATTTTATCACCGTTTATCTTCGCATTCAAGAATGGGTTGATAACCGGATTGATAACATTAGTTTACACACCAATTGTCAAAGTAGCGAATTACAAATTGGGGAATTGTGTTTAATAGATAAATTAAGCTTAGTGGGACACCCTCAATCGGATGTAATTACCTGTTTACGGCAAAAGAAACTACTAACTTTTTTAGTACCTGTAAACAAAAATAAACAGAGTAGCCATTGGGAAGTCAGCCGTACCCTTAATCTCAGTCCCTTATTTGGTTTATATCGCTTAATTGATGCTAGCGAACAAGCTTATGCCTGTGCATTTAATCAGGACGCTTTACTTTTAGAAGCTTTAAAGTGGTATTTAAAAAAATTTACTAATACCCAATTTGAATCCTCCATTTTTTGATTTTTAAACATTGAATAATTATGTCTACATTTCTTCAAACATTACTAATTGAAACTCTTTCCGTAGATACAGATCCCATTATCTGCTTATATATTGATAAATTGCTACCATATCTACAACAAGAATTTTCTGTAATTTCAGCATTGGGTGGCTCTTATGAAGCTCATTATCAAACATTATTAGAATTGAGCGATCGCTATGCTGAAGAAAAAGCACAAAAATGGTCAAATCGTGCAGATCAAAATTTATTTGTTCACGTTTTAAATGGTTTGTTAACAGCTTGGAATATCAGCAACTATTTACCTCAACCATTATCAGAAGTTGAAAAATATATATTGTGCTTAGGATTAACTTTACATGATTATAACAAATACCGTAATGGTCAAGGAGAAGAAACACCAAAAAATTGGGAAGTCGCAGAAATTATTAATATCTGCCGCGAGTTAGGAGAAAAACTTAAATTTGAATTATTTTGGTCGCAATGGCAAGATTATTTACCAGAAATTGCTTACTTAGCACAAAATACTCAAAACAAGGTCGGCACAAATATTTACCCTGCTAACTGGCCTGTTCCTAAAATTAAAGACCGCCGCCGCCTAGAAATTCCCCTGCGTCGTCTAGTCGCATTTGGTGATATTGCAGTACATTTTAGCGACCCAGCAGATGTAGATACGCAAACTGGAGGACAAAGACTGCGGGAACAACTACGTTTTTTAAATATTAACAAAAATTTGGTTTATCATCGCTTGCGAGATACTGTAGGTATTTTAAGTAATGGCATTCATAACGCCGTCATTAATTTTGCTAAAAACTTAGGATGGGAACCAATATTATTTTTTGCCCAAGGGGTAATTTATTTAGCACCGCCAGATAATGAAACCCCAAATATTAACCAACTGCAAGAATTTATTTGGAGTCAAATTAGTGGAGTTTTAGGAAGCAAAATGTTAGGTGGCGATATTGGTTTTAAACGAGAAGGTAAAGGCTTAAAAGTTGCACCTCAAACATTAGAATTATTTTCCCCAGCCGAATTAATTCCTCAACTTGCACGGGTAATTGAAGTCAAAGTAGCAAATGTTAAAGACCCTGCTACCCCTAAACGATTAGAGAGATTATCTTTAACTGAAACTGAAAAAGAATTTCTTAATCAAGGTGCGGATATCCGGGCTGACAGAATTGCTGAATTTATATCTTTGACTGAAAAAGAATTTTTTGGTAACTCGCCAGTATACATTAGTTGGGTACTGAATAAACTAGGCATTCAAGACAAAATATCTGCCGAACAAACACAAGTACAATCGGGAGGGGTAAAGTATGGATGGTATCATGCAGCGGCCTATTATGTCGCCAGTCATGCAACTTTAAAACCAGAAGATATCTCAGAACGCATTCAAATATGGGCGGAAGATTTAGCAATTTGGGCAAGCGAAAATGATTTATTACCGCAACACTCTAGCCCAATTAGAGAGATTTTTTATGATTATTTAACTCAATATCTAGAAGTTAAAGGATGGGAAAGTAATCATCCCTCATTTGGTGCAGAATTCACAGCTTATGCTAATGCCAAAACTAAGGCGAGTAAACAACCTATCTGTTCTTTAAGTTCGGGAGAGTTTGCATCCGAAGATCAGATGGATTCGGTGGTTTTATTTAAGCCCCAGCAATATAGTAATAAAAATTCCTTGGGAGGGAGACAACTTAAACGTGGTATTTCTAAAATATGGGCTTTAGAAATGCTTCTACGTCAAGCTTTTTGGTCAGTACCAGCAGGGAAATTAGAAGAACTAAAACCAGTATTTTTATATATCTTTCCTGCTTACGTTTATTCTCCACAAACTGCGGCTGCTATCAAATTGTTAGTCAACAATATGAAGCAGATAAATCTCTGGGACGTTCGCAAACAATGGTTAGAAGCAGGGATGGATATCAGCGCTTTGCAATCAATTACTTGGTTAACAGATGAGGCAAAATTAGGAAGATTTAAAGAGGATAAATACAATAAAGAAGATTTGCCTTTTATGGCAATGAATTACACAATAACAAGAGGTAAAACCCTCAGCGATGCATGGGTGCAACCTGCCTTTATTGCCTTATCACTTTCCATGTTACTGGGAGTAAAAGTAATAGCTACCAGTAGTTCTGTTCCACTTTATAACAGCGATAGTGATTTTAAAGAGTCGGTTATTCTGGATGCACCTGCGTCATTTTGGAATTTACTTGGCTTATCTAATTCATTACGAATACAAAATTTTGAAAATGCAATGCAGCGACTTTTAATAGCTTACAGCTTGCATTTAGATACTCGCAGTTCTCCACCAGATGCCAAATGGCGAGATTTAATTAAAACTGTTCGGGAGGTGACAACAAATGTACTTAATATTTTTTGTTTAGCAACAGAAGCATTACGACGTGATAAACCTAAACGAGACATCCCAAGTCAAGAAGAAGTTAAACGTTATTGGCAATATGCCCAGTTTTGGGTAAAACAGGATAATTCCGAAAAAAATCAAGGAGTCTACTTAATGAAACTAATTGAAAAATTAGTGCAACAGTATCGCTTATTTTATCAAGCGAATTTAAGCGAGTCTAGCCACACAATTTTATTACCAATTTCTAAAGCTTTAGAAATGATTTTATCAGTTCCTCAAGATGTTGATGTAGATGATTTAATTTTGCAAGCATCTGGACAAGTTAAAGATGCTTTAGAACGTCAAGAATTCTATAAACGTCCTTTAATGATGGATAAATCGACGGATAAAGCTACAAGACAAGAACGAGAGTTAACTGCAATTCATACATTTATAACAATTTGTGTGCGCGAATTATTCCTTGAACTTTATAAAGGCGATCGCGCTTTATTACAAGAAAACCGAAATCGAATCAAATCGGGTGCAGAATTTGCTTATCGTTGGCTAGCTTTGCAAGAAAAATCTGCTAAATTATCTTAATTTTCTATTTCTTTTTCTAAATTATCAGGAGCAAAATCATGAGTGTTCTCACAACTTTAAAACCCCAATTCCAATCTGCATTTCCCCGTTTGGCATCTGGTAAATATATCCATTTTATCTTATTGCGTCACAGTCAATCATTCCCTGTCTTTCAAACTGATGGTATCCTCAATACTGCACGGACACAAGCTGGTTTAGGTAATACAGATGAAAGTAAAAAACAAATCAGCCGTTTGGTGATGTTCAAGCGCAAACAAACTACCCCCGAACGTCTTGCTGGACGTGAATTACTTCGTGGCTTAAACCTTACAAGTGCAGAAGAGGCAAATAAAGATAAATATTGCGAATACAACGGCGAAAAATCTTGTAAAAAATGCCCCGATTGCATTATTTACGGTTTTGCGATCGGTGATAGTGGATCGGAACGTTCTAAAGTGTACTCCGATTCTGCTTTTTCTCTAAGCGCTTATGAACAGTCGCATCGCAGTTTTACTTTTAATGCTCCTTTTGAAGGTGGAACAATGAGTGAAGCGGGTGAAATGCGTAGCAGTATTAATGAATTAGATCACGTGATTCCTGAAGTAACATTTCCCACGATTGAAACCCTACGCGACCCTACTTATGAAGGCTTTATCTATGTTCTAGGTAATTTGTTGCGTACTAAGCGTTATGGCGCACAAGAATCACGCACAGGGACGATGAAAAACTATATTGCAGGAATTGCATTCTGTGATGGCGAAATCTTTAGTAATTTACATTATACACAGGCTCTTTATGATGCTTTGAAGGGCGATGTTGATACTCCTATTAGTGATATTTTGCACCAAGTAGAAACAGTGGCAAATAATTTGCTAAATGATGAACCGATACGTAAAACAAAGCTACTTTTTGGTTCGGAGTTAGAAGAATTACTTGATGAAGTTGGCACACTGTATCAAGATGAAGCTCGTTTAGTAGAAATGATGAATGCACTCTCTGGACAAACTAAAGCCTATGCAGAATCTTTTGGAGCGTTGAAAAAGAAAGGTAAGAAGGATTAATTATTATCTCTGATTGTTAGGGTGGATAACCCACCTTAACGCACATTTTTAATGTAATCACAGGATTTTTTATGGCTTTGTATCATTGTACGTTAACACTACACGATAATGTTTTTTTCGCAACACGAGAAATGGGGATTCTCTATGAGACTGAAAAATATTTACATAATTGGGCGCTAAGTTTTGCATTTTTTGCAATTAATTATATTCCCCAACCATATCGACTGCAAGGTGAATTAGCACAAAAACCAACATATTTAGATGCAAGTGCTGAACAAAATCTTATTCATCTAAATCAAGCGGGTATTTATGTATTTCCTGCCCAACCTATTAATTGGTCTTATCAAATTAATACTTTTAAAGCTGCTCAAGTGGGCTACTACGGCAAGTCAAAACAGTTTGGTGGTAAAGGTGCAGAGAAAAATTATCCAATTAATTATGGTCGAGCTAAGGAATTAGCTGTTGGGAGTTTATATCGCACTTATATTATTGCCCCAGAAAACATCCAAATACCGCGTTGGATACTTTTAGGAAAATGGGCATCAAAAATTAAAGTAGAAACGGTAAAAATCCCAGATAAACTTGTGCAATCTAAATCTGGTAACTACACCTGTTTGCATCCTTTAAATCCCTTAGATTTATCAATTAATAATCGGATATTACTTTATAACCGAATTGTGATGCCTCCTGTTAGTTTGGTAAGTCAAGCACAGTTACAAGGTGAGTATTTAGTAGCTAAAAAAAGTGATGAAGCTAAAAAAAATGATTGGCAGACTTTTAAATCGATATTAACTACAAAACAATATCAACAAATTCCTGAAGAAATTCATTTACCAATAGGAGTGTTTTATGGAGCCAGAAATATCGCTGCTAGAGCATAAATCTTATACATTACATTCAATAGTTATCGAACTAGCGGCGGCAGACGTAGGAGAGATACCACCGACTTTATCTCGTGGATTGCACGCATTAGTACTTAAATGGTTTGCATCAGCAAGCTCATCTGTTGCTGAAACTATCCATGCTAGCCAACATTCACCCTTGGCTATTTCGGGTTTATTAGGAAACCGTCGTCAAGGTGGGGTGCGTGTAGGAGATTATTTTTATTTTCGGATTAGTTTATTGGATGGAAGTTTAATTGAACCTCTGATGCGCGGGTTTGAACAGTCAGAAACCCAATCTTTAGTGTTGGCTGATTTTCCATTTGTACTGCGTAATATGTATGCGCTGCCGGGAACGCATCAATTAGCAGGTGCGGCTGATTATGCGCTACTGTCACACCCAACACAAGTTTTGACAGATATCGAAATGCATTTTCTCTCTCCTACTAGCTTCAAGCAAAACCAAAGTGTACAGACCCTTCCATTACCCGAATTGGTGTTTAATTCCCTGCATCGACGGTGGAATGTTTTTGCACCACAACAATATCATCTCCCGACTTGTGAGTGGAATGCTTCGGTTACAGCTTACGAACTTAAAACCTACGCACTCAAAATGGAAGGAGGCGCGGAAGTTGGGGCGCAGGGTTGGGTTAATTACCGCTTTAGTTGCCTCGAAACAGCCCGGATTGCAACTATTTTGGCAAATTTTGCTTTCTTTGCGGGAGTAGGGCGTAAAACCGCTATGGGAATGGGACAAGCACAACTGGCTTTGGGGATAAGTGCGCTGCAAAAAACATCGAAGCCGAACAAGCGTAAAACTTATAAATCTTTACCAGATTGTAGTTGAAAATTTGTATTTTCTAACAAACATGAATGAACAATATTATCTTCCCTTAGCTTATTTAAATGCTTGGGAATATTGTCCGCGTCGTTTTTTTCTTGAATATGAACTTGGAGAAAATGCGGATAACGAACACATTATTCTTGGTCGCCATTTGCACCGTAATGTTGATGACGAAGGCAAGAATATTGAAGGTGATAAGGTAATTTATCGCCATCAATGGGTATGGAGCGATCGCCTTCTGATTAATGGCATTATCGATGCGGTGGAAGAAAAAGATAACCAGTTAATCCCTTTGGAATTTAAAAAGGGACGTATGGCAAACCACAAGAGCGATCATTTCCAGTTGTGTGGTGCGGCTTTGTGCCTAGAAGAACGCACAGGAGGTTTTATTCCCTATGGAGAAATTTTCTACTATGCCAACCGTCGCCGCGAAAAGGTGGATTTTACATCTACACTCCGAGAAGGTACAGAACAAGCAATCTCAGCAGCACGGGGTGCAATAGGAAGGAAAATGCCACCACCGATTGACCACCCTAAAAAGTGTCAGGATTGCAGTTTAAAGAAAATTTGCTTGCCGAAAGAAATCAAAAAATTACGCCTTGAGGTCTAAAAAATGTCTATTCTTTATGTAACTCAACCTGATGCTGTTTTGAGCAAAGTTGCTGAAGCTTTTAAAGTCGCTTTAAAACAAGAAGATGGCAACTGGGAGAAAAAATCCGTTCCGGCTCAAACTGTCGAACAAGTTGTATTGATGGGGAATCCCCAGATTACTGGTGATGCTCTAGTTTATGCTTTGGAATTAGGAATGCCTGTACATTACCTTTCTTGTTTTGGTAAATATTTAGGTTCCGCCCTTCCGGGATACTCCCGTAACGGTCAGTTACGACTGTCCCAGTATGCTGCTTACTGCAACGAAGCTCATCGTTTGGAGATTGTCAAAACTATTGTTATTGGTAAAATTCACAATCAACATAGCGTTTTGTACCGTCACGACCAAAAAGACAATCCTCTAAAATCTCGCAAACAGCTAGTTAAAGAGCAAACAACTCTTGATGAAGTGCGTGGTGTTGAAGGGTTAGCTGCACGAGAATATTTTGCTGCTTGGTCGGCGATGCTTGAAGATGAATGGTCGTTCAACGGCAGAAATCGTCGTCCTCCTACAGATGCAGTAAATGCATTATTAGGGTTTGCTTATGGACTTTTGCAAGTCCAGGTAACAGCTGCGGTACATATAGCCGGTTTAGATCCTTATATTGGTTATTTGCATGAAACGACTAGAGGACAACCGGCTATGGTTCTAGATTTAATGGAAGAATTTCGCCCGTTGATTGCGGATAATTTGATCCTTTCGGTGATTACCCATAAAGAAATCAAACCCACTGATTTTACTGATAATTTGGGTGCATATCGACTTTCGGAATCTGGACGTAAAAAATTTTTACAGGCGTGGGAACGAAAAATGAACGATGAGTTTAAGCATCCTTCTTTTGGCTATCGTTGTAGTTATCGTCGTGCGATCGAATTGCAAGCACGTTTATTGAGCCGACATTTACAGGAGGGCGTTCCTTATAAAGCCCTGACTCTGCGATGACTACTTTGTTCTACCTCATAATTTATGATTTGCCTGATAATAAAAAGGCGAATAAGCGGCGAACAAAACTGCATAAAATGCTATCTGGCTATGGAACTTGGACGCAGTACAGTGTGTTTGAATGTTTTTTAAATGCTGTGCAGTTTGCTAAATTGAAGGTGCAAGTTGAAAGCTTGATCAAACCCACTGAAGACTCAGTGCGTATTTATGTTTTGGATGCTGGAGCAGTACGTAAGACTATTACTTATGGCTCTCAGCAACCTCGACAAGAAGAGACGATTATATTATAATGCTAGTAAGATTTTTGGCAGGGCAAAGCACGGGCGAAAACCCCCCACCTCCCGCCAAATCGCCAGAACCTTGACAATTTAATAGTTTCAGCACTTTAAGTACCAACTTAAAGCCTCGTCATAAATGCCGGAAACGGACTTTTAAAGTAGTCCTGCCAAAAACAGTATTGGGAATGCGTCTGTCATTAGCTTCTGGCTGGCGGACTTTCAAATAAATGAAACCCGTTCGCGGGATTGAAACTTTTCTAGAGAATAGATATGCTTGAGCGCGTAATTTTCATCTTTCAAATAAATGAAACCCGTTCGCGGGATTGAAACAGCTACTACAAAAGCCAGTGGAGTAACCGCCAAACTTTCAAATAAATGAAACCCGTTCGCGGGATTGAAACTACAAGTGATGAGCCTAAGAATTATAAAGTCACTGTGCTTTCAAATAAATGAAACCCGTTCGCGGGATTGAAACTTTTCTAAAGCTTGCAATACCTCAATTTCAGCTAACTTTCAAATAAATGAAACCCGTTCGCGGGATTGAAACCGGGGGATTCATTCATTTTGCCAAGGCTTTGCCACAACTTTCAAATAAATGAAACCCGTTCGCGGGATTGAAACGATTTCGCACCATTGGCTATGCTGAAAAATACGACTTTCAAATAAATGAAACCCGTTCGCGGGATTGAAACTGGCAATTCAATATGAGCTACCTAAAAATCTCGTCTTTCAAATAAATGAAACCCGTTCGCGGGATTGAAACAAAGTTTCACCAGTGTTAGAGTTGTTTAAATTCTAAATAGGGTTTCAGCCAGGATGCCTGATAGCCTCCGGTGGGCGGGTACGACATTGCGTAAGTCATCTTGCTTTTCTGATGAAATTGGCAATTCTTCTTTCCTTTGCTGATAATAGTTTTAGAGCTAATTATTTAAGAGGTTGATTGTGGTCTTTGCTCAAAGCAGTCCCCCAGATGTAATAACAACTCGCCTGACGTTAGACGAGTATCGGGCTATGGAAGAAAGCAACCCAGAACGCCACGAATACCGCAACGGAGAGATTATTACTATGTCGGGAGGATCTGTTGCTCACAGTGCGATCGCTAGCAACTTCTTAATTTACCTGGGGTTTTTACTGAGAGATACCGATTTTCGTTTGTATAACAGCGACTTGCGAGTTTGGATACCTGAATATCAGTGTGGTACTTATACCGATTTGATGGTT
>JBBSCU010000106.1:0-16600 GCA_038249935.1 Chroococcales cyanobacterium | reverse complement strand
GTAGATTTAGCCGCACCTTTAGCACCGGATATAGTGACACCAGGATTTGAAGGTAATCGCCGACAATTAAATCAGCCTGTGAGTTTTGTAGTAAGATTTGTAAAGGCTCAACCACATATATCCAGTTTAAAAATATTTCCTCAGATAGATAACAAATCCCCAACTTTAGTAGCGGATAGAGCGTTTAATAGTTTGAATTTGGCAAGGGCTTATTTAGGGGATAAAGCAGTGTTATTAGTGAAAGTAGATCCAGATTCACCTAATCGTCAAATTACATTCTTGCGTAGCAGTCGGCAATTAGTTTCCATTGTGACTGCACGAGCTACAGAAACTACCCCTGCTGGCAAGTTCATCACCGCAGAAGTGTTTCAACAACTATTTAAAGGCGGTTCACGCCCTTATTTAAACTCTGTAGAATCTACCACCGCTTATCATCAACTTCCAACAGCTAATCCGGCGATTGAAGCAGATCAAGTTACTGCTGTCTATCTTTCACCACAAGATCCAGATTACTTTAAAGCTGGCTCTCGACCAGTTGCTCTCTACCGCTATTACCTAGAATTTGTCTCTCAAGAACTACCAACTACTCCCAAAGAGTGATTTTTTATCTAGCTCTTGACTGTTTTGTAATACATTTGTAGTATATAAATTCCAAGTTTACGATCGCGCTCTTGGACGGTGTGCATCATGGCTAAATTTCAAGATATTGTCAATTATTTTCGCTCTGATTGGAAGCTGAGTCTTTTTAGTATTTCAGCATCCAGCATTTACGAAATTATGGATTTGTTTGTCCCTTATGCGATTGGGCAGATTTTAAACGTTTTGTCTGCTCAACCGTTGGATAAACCACTTCAAAGTGCGATCGCAACTGTTTCAGACATCACCAATTACCCAGTTGATAAAACTCTATCTTTGAGTGTACTACTGGGTTTAGTTTTCATTGTCACCGTAGTCAGAGCGCCAACACAACCTTGGTTAACCCATTGGTTTCATTGGGATATAGCCTTAAGGTTGCGTCGACAAAAAGCCCAAACAGCCATAGAAAAAATTCTCACTCTTCCACTAGAATTTTATGATGAAAATAACCCCGGACGCATCGCCGGAAGAATAGCTAGAGGTATATCTAACCACACTTTTACATACCCCGAAGTTGCCGGACAGTTGATTCCTAGACTAGTTCGTGTACTGGCTATTTTCGTGTTTATCTTGGTGATTGAGTGGCGAATTGCGATTTTATATCTGATTTCCTTTGTAGTTATTCTTAGCTTGAGCTTGAAGGATTTACAACGGCTGATTTGGCACGAAACTCTTGTGGATAAATATTCAGAGGATACGGAAAGCCGCAACTCGGAACTGATTACTAACATCAAAACGGTGAAAGCATTTGCTACAGAAGCTAAGGAACTGAAACGGCAAAAGCTACGTTTGGATCGTGAACTAATAGTAGTTGATTATCGCATTCACAAAGGTTATGTGAAACTGGCTACTTGGCAAAGGACTGTAATTCAGTTTTGCGTATTTACTATGCTGGGTTTGACTTTAGCAGCAACGGTAGATGGGAGAATTTCTCTCGGTCACTTTATCATGACCTTAACTCTTTCTAGCATGGCTTATGCCGAATTAGAACCTATTAGCACTTTGGCAGAAGTTTTTGCCCGTCGTTATTCTTCCATGCTGCGGTTTCACGAATTTCTCCAAGAGCCAATTGCATCGGATTCAGCTAGTCTTTTAGAAGAGAGCAACCAGACAGAATCACCTTATAAATTTACTGGAAAAGTTGAGTTGTCCCACGTCAGTTTTGGATATGATGCTAACCGTCAAGTTTTGCAAGATATCAACTTGTTGATTGAGCCATATCAAACAGTGGCATTAGTAGGGCGTTCCGGTTCTGGTAAGTCTACCTTAGTGAAATTGCTATTGCGATATTTTGAACCTCAAGAGGGTCAAATTCTGATTGATGGTCAAGATATTCGCACTTTGAATGTGGGTAAGTATAGACGAAGGTTAGCGATCGTTCACCAAGAAGTAGACGTTTTTAACGGTACCATATTGGATAACCTGACTTATGGTAGGACAAATGCGAGTTTGGAGCAGGTTCAGGAAGCTTGTAGAATTGCCAGAGTTGATGAAGTAGTGCAGCAGTTACCCCAAGGTTATTACACCGTTGTCGGGGAACGAGGCGTTAGGTTATCTGGAGGACAAAGACAACGCTTAGGAATTGCTAGGGCGTTGTTAGTGGAACCAGACGTACTGATTTTTGATGAAGCCACCTCTAGTTTAGATTATGAGTCTGAGCGTTCAATTCAGCTAGCGATGCGATCGATTCAGGGTACTTGTACCACCATTGTTATTGCTCACCGTTTAAGTACGGTGCGGGAAGCAGATAAAATTGTGGTTCTGGAGCAAGGAAAGATTGTAGAAGTGGGTAGCCACGATGAACTCTTGCGTCATGAAGGGATTTACCGCCGCTTGCATTCCCTGCAAGAAACAGGAGAACTTCTGAGTTAGGCAACATATATATTATAACTTACGCACTGTACAAATTTATCATTTTGTGCATCAATCAAAATACGTCGTTTCCGGCTGTGATCAATCATCCTTTGATAAATAGCGTAGGCATCGCCTAAAAAGTATCGAAAAACCAAGGTTTAATGCCTGAAATCTATACCCCATATTTGGTTTTTCCTGTCAATGCGTAAGTCCTATATATTTTGGATTTTGGATTTTGGATTTTAGAGACTTCCAAAGAATAAATTATTCCAAAAAACAAGAGACAGCAGATATTTAATAATGATAATCCTTATGAAGGCGGTGCTGAACATACGGTAGTGGCAGATACTAGAGAGTTTGCAGATACAAGTAAGTTAGTTTTATCTAATAAACAGTTTGTGGAATTTGTTTCACCTTTACGCAGTGATTATGTTTCTTGTGTAGGTAAAACTCGTGGGCAAGAACATACTTTCTACAATGTGGAATTTAAGAATAAAAAAGCTTATTTTCGTGTGGATTTGCGTAAAATTAATGCCCCTGCTAGCCTCATCACCTACAAAACTGTAGCAGCTTCCCGTCCTTATGTTAGGTAGGCGATCGCAGACTAATACCATCAGGTTTAGTTTGACACCTCAATTAGAAAAAATATTTCCACCAAATTGCTGATTGACAAATTCTCTAGTATCTTTACCTGTCACAAATGCTTCTCTAGGTACTCATCACTCGGTCGCAAAACTTATTAAAATCAAACTAGAGCAATATGTTGATAAATTTAATTAATGACCGCAATCGAGTTCGACAATTTACCTAATACACAGCAACAGCAAAAAAGCACTCTACCGCACTTAGGGCTGGTTTGCATCACCCATGATAAACAAGTGCGCTTTCGGACGATGACGCGCACACGCTATTTAAAACTTACTCTTGAAGAACGTGAAAGCGCTCTCAGAGAACTTTATCTGCATAACTTATACCGTTTGCATGACGCTCTATCCTTTTGTCAACAGAACAACATTAGGCTGTATCGGATGTCTTCTGCTTTGTTTCCCCTAAGTGATATAGAAGATGAAATCGGCGCAAATCTCTTAGAGGAAATGAGTGATAAACTAGCAAAAATTGGCGAACGTGCAGAAGCATTAAACATCAGAATGGTGCTGCACCCAGATCAATTTGTCGTGCTGAGTTCTGATTCCCCGGAAGTAGTAAAAACAAGTATCAAAATTCTTGAACGACACGCCCGTACCCTTGACTTATTAGGCTTACCCCAATCGCCTTGGTCATTAATGAATATTCATGGTGGCAAATCTCAACGAACTGAGCAACTAGTAAAAGTAATCTTAGAATTACCAGAAGCAATTAAAAGTCGTTTGACTTTAGAAAATGATGAATACGCCTATAGTGCCAATGAAATTTTAGCAGTGTGTCAGCAAGCAGGAATACCATTAGTATTCGATGCTCACCACCATATTTGTCACGAAAATCTAGACAGCTATGATCATCCGGGTGTAGCATCTATGTTGTATGCAGCACGAGAAACTTGGGCAAATCCAGATTGGCAATTAGTACATATTTCCAATGGTGAAGAAGCTTTTAATGACCGAAAGCACAGCGACATGATTACAGCTATGCCCAGCGTTTACCATGAAGTCCCTTGGATAGAAGTCGAAGCAAAATATAAGGAAGTAGCGATCGCCGATTTGCGTTCTTGGTGGCTAATGGAGAATAATCATAAATGAGTCACCTGACTCCTGAATTCTTTCTTGATAAAATATGGCGATCGCAATCGATTTTGGTACTAGCAACACAGTCATTGCTCGCTGGAACCCAGTAACCCAGCAGCCAGAAACCCTGAATTTACCAGGTTTATCAATTAAACAAAGTCTCAATCCGCCACTGATTCCCAGTTTGGTTTATGTTGAAGACGCAAAACAAGGTAAAGTTTTAGTAGGTCAACAAGTACGCGATCGCGGTCTTGACCTTAAGGGCGAAACGCGATTTTTCCGCAGCTTCAAGCGGGGTATTGGTGCAGATATCCAAGGTTTCTTACCCGAATTAGATGGACAAATTGTCACCTTTGAGCAAGTAGGGCAATGGTTCCTCACCCAGGTAATTGAGCAACTAGCACCCCTGCAAGGTGGGTTAGATTCTCTCGTGTTAACCGTACCCGTAGATAGTTTTGAAGCTTATCGTCATTGGTTAGGAAAAGTTTGTCAAGCCCTACCCGTCGAACAAGTGCGAATGTTAGATGAACCCACAGCCGCCGCCTTGGGTTATGGCTTGGCAGATCAAGAAATTCTCTTGGTGATTGACTTTGGTGGCGGTACTTTGGATTTGTCCCTTGTGCAGTTGGATCAAGGCGTGCAAGCAACCACAAAGCCCTTGGGATTTATCCTCAAGTGGGGTAATAAGTCCTTAGCTGAAGATTCCAAACAAAAAGTCAAAACTGCCCGTGTCCTGGCGAAAGCTGGGCAAAACTTGGGCGGTACTGATATTGATAATTGGTTAGTGGATTACTTTGCGAAAACTCAAGGACTGGCGGTAAGTCCCTTAACAACAAGATTGGCAGAACGGGTAAAAATTCAGCTATCAACCCAAAACCAAGCTAGTGAAGTTTACTTTGACGATGAGACATTTGAAAGCTACGAACTGGAACTAAACCGCGACACCTTTGAAAATGTCCTCAAAGAACACGCATTTTTTGAGTTACTAGATGAGTCGATGACGACACTGTTGCAGCAAGCAAAACGCCAAGGGATAGAACTTTCAGATATTAATGCAGTTTTGTTAGTTGGTGGGACAGTCCAATTGCCAGCAGTGCAGACATGGATCAAACAGTATTTTGAGCCAGAAAAAATCCGTTGCGAACGTCCCTTTGAAGCGATCGCTCAAGGTGCATTACAGTTAGCACAAGGCGTACAAATTAAAGACTTTCTCTACCATAGTTATGGTATCCGCTACTGGGATCGCCGCAACCAGCGTCACAAATGGCATTCTCTGATTAAAGCTGGACAGGCATATCCAATGAGTCAGCCAGTGGAATTAGTCTTAGGCGCTTCTATGGAAAATCAGCCCAGCATTGAATTAATTATGGGAGAATTGGGAGCAGATACAGGCAACACCGAAGTTTATTTTGATGGCGATCGCTTGATTACTCGCCGTCTTGATGGTAATGAAACCAACGTCAAACCCCTCAACGATCAAGAAGGCGCGAGGACAATTGCCCAACTGACACCAACCGGATATCCGGGAAGCGATCGGATCAAAATCCTCTTTCAAGTTGATGAGCAACGCTTTTTGCGAATTACCGTTGAAGACTTGTTAACAAATAATACACTTTTGGAGAATCAACTTGTGGCACAGTTGAGTTAGACTACGGTGCGTTTAACTAAGGAACGCAAATTTAATAACGTGCAATTCTTATTTAACTTGGAATGGTGCGTTACGCTCCGCTAGCACACCCTACTTTTGCACTTTATTTAATCCACATTCCTAAAAATATTTAAGGCATTGCTGAATTGAGGTATGAAAGTCAAAAATTCCATTTCTTAAACTCTTACTCTCTGCGCCTCTGCGTCTCTGCGTGGGAGAAATTCATACTTTTATTCAGCAACGCCGGGTTTAAAAGTGGGATACAGCAGTAGTTGAAATCCATAATGTTGAGCTTTACTAAAGTCAATTGATGAATTTCATCTACTTTAGTGTGTGTTTTCCCACTTAATCTTAGTTGACCTCGCAATTCATCGGTGTCATAGTTAATACACTCAATGTCAATTTTTCAAATGTGAATTAACAAAATATTTGTGACATATATTGTTTGGATAAGATTAGTGTTTAGCTTATTTTGCTATGTAATACTAGGCAGGTTATTTGCTTGGACTCCAGGTTGGGCAGAAGCTTTGGCATATAATGAGGTTTTACACCAGCGCACTATTTTTACTTTATCGAGAATTGCTTTAATAGTTTTGACTTTGACGTTGACTGTGAGTTTTGCTTGGAATAAGTTTGGCGTTATGAGTTGGGCTAAAACCTTAGGTTGGTGTTATATATTAAGTCAGTGTGTAGCTGGAATTATACTTTTAATTTTTGGTGGAGGAATAACATTATATGTAGTTTGGTTAGTAGTAGTAAGTGTCGCTTGGGTTGCTGCTTTTAGTTTAGTCGGAGCGAGAAATCAATTACTTCTGTCTTTTAGTCGGTTGCACACTATGCTAATTTTAGGAATCACCTTAATTTTTGGTTTAGGTTTAGGAGGATTAGTGCGTCTGATCAATCCCTAAAAGTTATCTTTAATTTTCAGTTACAGCTATAGACATAATTAAAAATCTGTATTCCACCGAATTGAAAACAGCTATAACTTGTTAATATCTACCGTTTTACGAGTATTAGAAAAATGAGGTTTACAGACTGGGCGACTAGAGTGCTACTAATCTCGCTGATATTCACCGCTCTAATTGTAGTGCTGCTGATTGGACGAGGAACGCAATTAAAAAATAATCCGACAACATTAAAACCACAGGTTTCAGCCTGGAGTCAATATCCAAAGGCGAAATTCCAATCAGCGAAAAACCCAGAGAAGAAATCTCAAGATGTTCTCAAGTCCCCAGTCAAGATTAACAAACCTGTAGCAAGGTACATAACCACTCAAGCTTTTGCACAGTACAGACCTAATTATCAAGTTGTCTCAGTTGACCCAAGTAACTATGGAGAACGGTACGCCACAGGTATTAATAGTGAACCTTTTAACAACCAACCGATTATTGTCCTCCATGAAACTGGTTATTCTGCTTCCAGCGCCATTAATTTTTTTCAAGTAGCCCATGACGATGAAAATGTGCAAGCGAGTTACCACGCTTTAATCAAGTTAGACGGAACGGTGGTTTATTTAGTACCGCCAGAAAAGCGGGCTTTTGGTGCGTCTAACTCAGTATTTGATAGTCCCCAGGGTTCGGAAACTGTGAAGACTAATCCAAATTTGCCGCCATCTGTGAATAATTTTGCTTATCACGTTTCTTTAGAAACACCGCCAGATGCTTATGACAGTAGCAGCCAAGAAACCCATAGCGGCTACACGGAGGCTCAATATAATTCTCTTGCTTGGTTAATTGCTCAAAGTCAAGTCCCAGGCGATCGCATTACTACTCACAAGCTAGTAGATCGTTCTGGTAAAAAAGTTGACCCGATAAATTTTGATGGTAAGAAATTTCTGAGCTTACTTAATACTTATCGTCAGGTCAGACCAATCTATAAAGTGAGCAATTGAAGAAGAAGTCAGAATTCTGACTTCTGACTCCTGACTTCTGTTTCGATAATTTATCGAAGCTATTTGCTAAAGCTATAAATTTGCTGCGTTTCCAGGCGATCGCTAATCACTGAAGGCAGTGTACCATGCGGGAATATCTGTCGATCTAGTTGGACTTGTAAATTACTCAAAGGATCGCAACCAGGAGAAATCAAAAATTCTAGTTTCTGGATGTAAGGCAAAGTTGCGAGGTTGTCCAGAATTTGAAAGATTGCATATATGTAAGGATGACCGCTTTGGCGATACCAATCAGAGCTAGCGACTTTTGGCTGATCAAAACCTAAGTGTACTGTTAAAGCTGGCTCGTCAAATAAAGCGATCGCTAAGGGACGCGCTTCTTCCTGCAACAATAAATCATTACTTTTCGCTAAATGTCGCAGTTTTTCTAAGCGTTCATAACGTTCTGTCACAGCTTCTGGGTCATCCTGCCAATGAATTGCTACTGTCACCAGATAAGTTTGTAACAGCAGATGACCCAGCTTTTTCGCCTTTGTCGCCAGATAATAGGAATTGTAATCGGTTGCCTCAATTAACAATGGCACGCGATCAACTACTTCCAACCCATAGCCCTTGACTCCAGCAATTTTACGGGGATTATTGGTAATCAGACGAATCTTTTTGATGCCCAAGTCCATGAGCATTTGCGCCCCCATTCCGTAGTCTCGCAAGTCAGCCGGAAATCCTAAAAGCTCATTTGCCTCTACTGTATCCAGTCCCATATCTTGCAATGAGTAGGCTTTCAGCTTATTAATCAAGCCGATTCCCCGTCCTTCTTGACGCAGGTATACAACTACACCTTGACCAGCAGACTCAATCATTTTTAGTGCAGCTTCTAACTGCATCCGACAATCGCAGCGCAAAGAACCCAAAGCATCACCAGTTAAGCATTCTGAGTGCATCCGCACCAGCACCGGCTCATCTTTGAAGTTAGCTGGATCGCCCTTGACAATTGCAACGTGTTCTGTATTATCTACAGTGTGGCGGTAGGCGTAAATTTCAAACTGACCGAATTCACTAGGCAGTTTGGTAACAACTTCTCGGTACACTAAGTGATCGTGTTTTAGCCGATAACTGATCAAATCTGCAATACTAATAATTTTTAAGTTGTGACGTTTTGCATATTCAACCAACTGCTGCAACCGCGCCATTGAACCATCGGGGTTTTGAATTTCGCAAATTACCCCAGCTGGGTATAGCCCTGCTAATCGAGCTAAGTCCACAGCCGCTTCTGTATGCCCGGCGCGTTTGAGTACGCCTCCTTCCTTAGCCCGAATTGGGAAAATATGGCCAGGACGACGTAAATCGGTAGGTTTTGTCGCTGGGTTGAGAGTAACCTGGATAGTTCGAGCGCGGTCTTCGGCTGAAATGCCGGTGGTTACGCCCAATTCTGGGCCAGCATCAATACTGACGGTGAAGGCAGTTTGGTTAGTATCTGTAATGTTGCTGACCATCAAGGGTAAGTCTAGCTCGTCTAGGCGATCGCCTGTCATTGCCAAACAAATCAGTCCTCTAGCTTGCACCGCCATGAAATTAATCGTGTCGGGTGTGGCAAATTGGGCGGCGCAAATTAAGTCGCCTTCATTTTCTCTATTTTCATCATCTACCACTACAACGACACGACCAGCTTTCAGGTCTGCTAAGGCGGCATCAATCGCATCAAATTTAAAAGCTTGTGTAGTATTAGGCTGTGACACAGAAAGATTTCCAGCTACCAACGTAAATTTTTTTAACAATTTCTTCTTTTTGATTGTAGCTCCTTTATAAGGCAGAGAAGTAGACTAGCAATGATTTGATAACATGGCAAAAATTTCTGCCATTAAAAGTAGGGATAAGTGCAGCGACAGTAAAGGATGAGGGGGATGAGGAAGAATAATAATTGTTTGCTCCCTGATCTTTCCAAAACAAAGTGGAGGGGTTTGAAGCATTTTGTCCCCTGTGCTAGTCGCTGATATTGTTGATAGCTGAGAACGAATTAACCATTCATGGGATAAGGATTTCAAATCATGGGCAAATTTAGACGCGTACCCGTTGGGGTTGTTGGCGCGTCGAGCTATGGCGGAGTACAGTTAGTACGATTACTGATGGATCATCCAGAAGTCGAACTGGTTTATTTAGGCGGTGAGAGCAGTATCGGGAAGTCCTTTGGAGATATTTACCCGCATCTAGCTCATACAGCTAACCTGCCAATAGAGGCGGTAGAACCAGAAATAATTGCTCATCGCTGTGAAGTAGTTTTCCTATCTTTACCGAATGGTATGGCTTGCCAAATTGCGCCCAAACTGTTGGAAAAAGGATGTAAAGTACTAGATTTGAGTGCAGATTATCGGTTTAGTGATTTAACAACTTATACAAATTGGTATGGTATCCAGAGAAGCGATCGCACAATTGCAGCTACAGCAGTTTATGGATTACCAGAACTTTATCGCGATCGCATTTCTGAAGCTCAACTGATTGGCTGTCCTGGTTCCTATCCTACCGCTAGTCTCCTTGCACTTTCGCCACTCTTAAAGCAAGGTTTAATCGTACCAGAAACAGCTATTATTGATGCCAAGTCTGGTACATCTGGTAGTGGGCGGCAAGCTCAAACCAATTTATTATTAGCTGAAGCAGACAACTCCATCGCAGCTTACAATGTCGTCCATCATCGTCATACCCCAGAAATTGAGCAAATTTGCAGTGACTTAGCTGGTCACGAACTCATGATCCAATTTACACCGCATCTGATCCCAATGGTGCGCGGTATTTTGGCAACGGTATATGCGACATTGAGCGATCCTGGTTTAGTGCGAGATGACTTAATCACGATTTTTTCAGCCTTCTACCGCAACTCCCCTTGGGTGAAAATCTGCGGTAGCGGCGTTTACCCCCAAACCAAGTGGGCTAGTGGCAGCAATCTTTGTTACATCGGTTTAGAAGTTGACCCACGCACCGGTCGCGTGATTGTCATGTCAGCAATTGACAATCTAATTAAAGGAGAGGCGGGTCAAGCTATTCAGTGTATGAACCTGATGATGGGCTGGGATGAGACTTTGGGGTTGCCCAAATTGGGGTTTTATCCGTAAATCAGTTAGGAGTGTAAATCAGTTAGGAGTGTAAATCAGTTAGGAGTGTAAATCAGTTAGGAGTGTAAATCAGTTAGGAGTGTAAATCAGTTAGGAGTTAGGAGTGATGAATTAAAACTCCTAACTCACGCGGGCGGTGTGCAACTTTCTCTCAAACCTAACCCCCAGCCCCTTCCCTACAAGGGAAGGGGAGCTAGAATCAAAGCCTCTCGACCTTTCGGGGAGAGGTTTGGAGAGGGGTTTTAACAATAAGTCGCACATCGCGTTAACTCCTAACTCCTAACTCCCCCTACTTCGGCCCTAACCCGACAGCCCCAGCATAAACGGCCCGATCGCCTAGTTCATCTTCAATTCGCAGCAAGCGGTTATATTTTGCTACCCGTTCGCTGCGACAGAGGGAACCTGTTTTGATTTGACCGGCCCGGGTTGCTACAGCTAAATCAGCGATCGTTGTGTCTTCGGTTTCACCGGAACGATGGCTAATTACTGAACGGAAACTGTTGCGATTTGCCAAATCAATTGTTTCTAAGGTTTCGGTGAGAGAACCAATTTGATTGAGTTTAATCAAAATGGCATTACCTGCTTTTTCCTGGATGCCTCTTTGCAAGCGCGTGGCGTTAGTTACAAACAAGTCATCTCCTACCAATTGCACCCGCGAACCTAACTTCTCGGTCAGCAATTGCCAACTTTGCCAATCTTCCTCGTGCAAGCCATCCTCAATTGACACAATGGGATATTGATCAACCAGTTGAGCTAGATAATCAATAAACTCAGCCGGGGTGTGAGGTTTACCATCGTAGACATATTGCCCATTTTTGTAAAACTCGCTAGCCGCCACATCTAACGCCAAAGCTACTTGTTCCCCTGGCTTGTAACCAGCTTTCTGAATGGCAGCAACTAGCAATTCTAAAGCTACCTGATTGGACTCTAGGTTAGGAGCAAAGCCGCCTTCATCGCCTACACCAGTCAGCAAACCCTTCTCATCTAACACTTGACTGAGGGTAGCAAACACCTCTGCACCCCAGCGCAATGCTTCCCGGAAGGAAGTTGCGCCAATTGGGACAATCATAAACTCTTGAAAATCTACGTTGTTTGAGGCGTGTGCGCCACCGTTAATCACGTTCATCAACGGCACTGGTAGTAAATTCGATAAAGGGCTACCCAAATAGCGATATAGGGGAATTGCCAGAGATTCAGCACCAGCTTTGGCTGCTGCTAGGGAAACTGCCAAAATCGCATTAGCTCCCAAGTTGGATTTATTGTCAGAACCATCTATAGCAATCATTGTGCGGTCTAGGAGTTCTTGGTTGAGGGCATCCAAGCCTACCAATTGGGGCGCGATCGCTTCTTTAACGTTTTGGACTGCCTTGAGTACGCCTTTGCCTCCATAACGGCTTTTATCGCCATCACGCAGTTCGTGAGCTTCAAAAGTGCCAGTCGAGGCACCACTGGGAACCTGCGCCAGTCCGACAACACCGTTGGCTAAATGCACTTCGGCTTCAATTGTCGGTCTACCGCGTGAATCAAGAATTTCGCGGGCTGCGATCGCTTCAATGGCAGTATCTAGAAATTTACTCATCTGTCTTTTGTCCTTTGTTAGAGTGTGTTACGCATATAGTCCAGCGGCCTAACCCAATCGTTAGCATAGGCGGTTAAGAGACTTTCTGGGCTGAGATTAAAGAATATTTCCAGTCATTAGGTCAAAGCACTTTGCTCAAGGAAAGATTAGCGGTATCAAAATTAGTCTTTCTTTTATTCATTAATAGCTCTGAACTCAGTCGTTGAACCTTTGAACTCGGTCGTTGAGTCTCTGAACTCGGTCGTTGACTCTCTGAACTCGGTCGTTGACTCTTTGAACTCGGTTGTTGACTCTTTGAACTCGGTCGTTGACTCTCTGAACTCGGTCGTTGACTCTCCGAACTCGGTTGTTGACTCTCCGAACTCGGTCGTTGACTCTCTGAACTCGGTCATTGACTCTTTGAACTCGGTTGTTGACTCTTTGAACTCGGTTGTTGACTCTCCGAACTCGGTTGTTGACTCTCCGAACTCGGTTGTTGACTCTCCGAACTCGGTCGTTGACTCTTTGAACTCGGTCGTTGACTCTCTGAACTCGGAATTTTCAAAATTTTAAATCCAGTCACACAGAATCCATTCTGAATTCTGGCTCCTGAATTCTGAATTCTTCTTAGGTAAAATGTTGGCAGAAAGCACTACTCAACAAAGCAAAAACAAAAGGTCAATATGCGATTACTACATACAATGCTGCGGGTGGGCAACCTTGAAGAATCCTTAAAGTTCTACTGTGAAGTTCTAGGAATGAAATTATTGCGCCGAAAAGATTATCCAGGGGGAGAATTTACCCTAGCTTTTGTTGGCTATGGCAACGAAAGCGACGAGGCAGTGATAGAACTAACTTACAACTGGGGGGTAGAAAAGTACGAATTGGGTAATGCTTACGGTCATATTGCCCTTGGCGTTGATGATATTTACGCTAAGTGTGAAGAAATCCGTAATCAGGGCGGTAAAATTGTGCGGGAAGCAAGCCCGATGAAACATGGTTCGACAGTAATTGCTTTTGTGGAAGATCCAGATGGGTATAAAATTGAACTGATTCAACAGAGAACTCAAGGGTCAGCAGTCAAACAAGAATCACAAGAGCAACTTGTGAGTCAGTAATTCGATTTAGATCCCCGACTTCTTGAAGAAGTCGGGGATCTGGGCAGTAGCCGTAGCATCATTTGGCAAAGTCTGCTCACAACAGTATTTTCGTTTTAAATTAGAAAATAGGTAATGGATCAAACTATCATCAATTACTAATCCCAAATTGCCACCGGAGATACACGCGGATATACGCTGAGAATGTTTGGATAATTATCTGGGTACTAAGAGGATGTTTTAAAAGTGGTTGGCTGTAATTTTAGGCACTTAATTGATCCCCCCTAGCCCCCATTAAAAAGGGGGGAACCGGAATCAAAGTCCCCCTTTTTAAGGGGGATTTAGGGGGATCTAAAACGTTTTGCTACCAACCAGAGGACTTTTGAAACATCCTCTAAGGAGTAAGGTTACAACCACTCCCCACTCCCCACTCTCCACTCTCTAAACTAAAAATTCAAAATCGAAAATTCTAAAGATGCAACCTACAGATCCAAATAAATTTACTGATAAAGCCTGGGAAGCAATTGTCAAATCTCAGGATATAGTCCGTGCTTATCAACAACAGCAACTAGATGTTGAACATTTAATTATTGCCCTGTTAGAAGAACCCACAAGTCTAGCAATACGTATCCTGGCTCGATCTGAGGTCGATCCAATCCGCTTCCAACAGCAACTCGAAGCCTTTATCCAACGTCAGCCAAAAGTTGGTAAAAGTGATCAGCTTTACCTTAGTCGCAGTTTAGATGTTTTACTAGACCGAGCCGAGGAAGCTAGAGCCAGGATGAAAGACTCCTACATTTCCGTGGAACACATCCTTTTGGCTTTTGCTGAAGACGATCGCATTGGCCGAAAGATCCTCAAAAGCTTTAACGCGGATACAGCAAAGCTAGAAATCGCTATCAAAGCCGTTCGCGGTAGCCAAAAGGTAACAGATCAAAGCCCAGAATCCCGCTATGAAGCGTTACAAAAATTTGGCAGAGATTTGACAGAACAGGCAAAAGCTGGAAAACTCGACCCGGTGATTGGGCGGGATGACGAAATTCGGCGGGTAATTCAAGTCTTATCTCGTCGGAGCAAAAATAACCCCGTGTTAATTGGTGAACCTGGGGTAGGTAAAACAGCGATCGCTGAAGCTTTAGCACAGCGGATGGTAAACGGTGACGTTCCCGAATCTCTGAAAAACCGCAAGTTGATCTCGTTAGATATCGGTAGTTTAATTGCAGGAGCAAAATTACGAGGTGAATTTGAAGAACGCCTGAAAGCAGTTCTCAAGGAAGTTACTGAATCTAATGGTGATATTGTTCTGTTTATTGATGAACTGCATACTGTAGTCGGCACCGGTTCCAATCAACAAGGGGCGATGGATGCCGGAAATCTGCTCAAACCAATGCTGGCGCGGGGAGAACTACGCTGTATTGGCGCGACTACCCTCGATGAGTTCCGTAAACACATTGAGAAAGATGCCGCCCTTGAACGCCGCTTTCAGCAAGTATTTGTCGATCAGCCAAGTGTGGAAAATACTATTTCCATTCTGCGCGGATTGAAAGAACGCTATGAAGTTCATCACAATGTCAAAATTTCTGATTCGGCTTTGGTAGCAGCAGCAACTTTGTCAGCACGTTATATTAGCGATCGCTTTTTGCCAGATAAAGCCATTGATTTAGTAGATGAAGCAGCAGCACAGTTAAAAATGGAGATTACCTCCAAACCGGCAGAATTGGAAACCATTGATCGCCGCATCATGCAGTTAGAAATGGAAAAGCTATCATTAGCTGGTGAAGAAAAGGGTACTGCCCAAACGAGAGAACGTTTGGAACGAATTGAGCAAGAAATCGCCAATTTAACAGAAAAACAGCAAATATTTAATGAGCAATGGCAAGGTGAAAAGCAACTATTGGAGGCGATAAGCGCCTTAAAGAAAGAAGAAGATGCCTTGCGAGTCCAAATTGAACAGGCGGAACGTGCTTATGACTTAAATAAAGCTGCACAACTGAAGTATGGCAAATTAGAAGGAGTACAACGCGATCGCGAAGCCAAAGAAGCGAACTTTTTAGAAATTCAAAACCAAGGTTCCACGTTGCTGCGAGAACAAGTTACTGAAGCTGATATTGCCGAAATCGTCGCCAAGTGGACAGGAATCCCCGTCAATCGCCTGTTGGAATCAGAACGGCAAAAATTACTGCAACTAGAAAGTCATTTGCATGAACGAGTTATTGGGCAAGAAGAGGCTGTAGAAGCAGTAGCAGCCGCCATTCGTCGCGCCCGTGCGGGGATGAAAGACCCCTCTCGCCCCATTGGTTCATTTATGTTCATGGGTCCCACAGGTGTCGGCAAAACCGAACTCGCCCGCGCTTTAGCTCAGTTTCTCTTTGATTCTGATGATGCAATGGTGCGCTTGGATATGTCTGAGTATATGGAAAAACACTCAGTTTCCCGCCTTGTGGGAGCGCCTCCAGGATATGTAGGCTATGAAGAAGGTGGTCAACTTTCCGAGGCGGTTCGCCGCCGTCCTTATTCTGTGGTGCTGCTGGATGAAGTGGAAAAAGCACACCCAGATGTGTTTAATATTTTATTGCAGGTGTTGGATGATGGGAGAATTACTGACTCTCAGGGAAGGGCGGTAGATTTTCGGAACAGCGTTATTATCATGACCAGTAACATTGGTAGCGAACATATTTTAGATGTAGCTGGTGATGATTCCAAGTATGAAACAATGCGGAAGCGAGTAATGGAAAACTTGCGATCGCATTTCCGCCCAGAATTTCTCAACCGCGTTGATGATATTATTCTCTTCCATACCTTAAATCGCACCGAAATGCGGCAGATCATCCGTATTCAACTCAAGCGAGTAGAAAATCTCCTCCGCGAGCAAAAAATATTCTTTGAGATATCCCAATCAGCTTGTGATCACCTTGTCGAATCAGGCTATGACCCAGTTTACGGTGCCCGTCCACTCAAACGCGCAATTCAGCGAGAAATAGAAAACCCCCTTGCTACCAAGTTATTGGAGAATACTTTTATCTCTGGAGACACGATTATCATTGACAAAAATGAAAATGGTCTGTCTTTTAGTAAAAAAGCACCTATTAAGGTG
>JBBSCU010000105.1:0-16622 GCA_038249935.1 Chroococcales cyanobacterium | reverse complement strand
CGGAGATTAAGTATTATCGGGTTTTTTCAACCTTTAATTAGTTTTATTTATGGTTTGGTAATCGGTGGGGTTGATCGGAAATCCTACATCCAAATGATGGTTTATGTTGCCCAAGAAGCTCAAAAAGCTGGACGCATCAGGATAATTGTACAGGATAACGGGCCGATACACCGATGTAAGGAAGTGCAAAAGCTATGGACTAAGTGGGAAAATATGGGTTTGTACATCTTTTTTTTGCCCCCATACTGCTCCGAGATGAACCCAATTGAATTGGAGTGGCAGCACCTTAAAAAAGATGAACTATGTGGGCAAATTTTTGATGATGAGTTAGATCTCGCTTACGCCGTGATTGATGGCGTTAAAGCTAGGGGAGAAAAAGGGAACTACAGCACACAACGTATTAAATTTGACTCTAATCGCTCTGGTTAAGGTTTCGTTACATAGTTATAAATTTTCCCGCCCACCTACTTAGTACTGATTGATGGACATCAGATGGCGATTAGTTATTTTATCGCCCAAATGGCTAAAGCCAAGAATATCCCAGTGGTCATTGATGGTGGTAGTTGGAAACCTGGATTTGAGCAAGTTCTGCCATTTGTAGATTACGCCATCTGTTCGGCTAATTTTTATCCCCCAAACTGTCAGACTGGAGAAGAAGTTTTTGCCTATCTGGGACAATTTGACATTCTTCACATCGCCATTACCCACGGACAAAAACCAATTGAATACTTGAGTTACACTAAAACTGGTATCGTAGATGTGCCGCAAATTCAAGCGGTTGATACCTTAGGAGCCGGAGATATTTTCCACGGTGCTTTCTGTTATTACATTTTAAAGGAAAGTTTTACTGATGCACTGGCATTAGCAGCTAACATTGCTGCTGATTCCTGTAAATTTTTAGGCACTAGGTGCTGGATGGATTTAAAGTGCTGAGTAGTCAGCTTAATTAAGTTAGATCAGGCCAAATTAATGAAAGACTTACAAGAAATATTAGCGATCGCTCGTGAGGTAGGTTGGGGCGCAGCAGATATACTGCGCTCATACTACCACGGCACTGCAAAAGACCCTAACTTAGAAGTACAATATAAACAGAATGAGCCTGTTACCGTTGCCGATGTAGCTGTGAGTCAATACATTTTGCAGAGGCTACAAGGAACTTTGGGTAATGAAGATTTTACTTACATCAGTGAAGAAACATACCAATCGCCAAGTAGTGTAGCCCAGCTTTCCCCTTCTTGGGTATGGATAATTGATCCTTTGGATGGCACACGAGACTTTATTGAAAAAACTGGAGACTATGCGGTTCATATCGCTTTAATAAAGGAAACACGCCCAGTATTAGCAGTGGTGGTAGTGCCAGAGGCAGAAAAGCTGTATTACGCTATCAAAGATGGTGGTACGTTTGTAGAAACCCGTGAAGGTTCTGTTCCTTTACAAGTGTCGTCAGGCAAACGAGTTGAGGATTTAACCTTAGTCGTTAGTCGCTCTCACCGCAACCAACAATTAGATTATTTACTACAACACCTACCCTGTCAAAATCAGAAAGCTGTGGGTAGTGTAGGCTGTAAAATCGCCACAATTGTCGAGCAACAGGCGGACATTTACATTTCCCTTTCCGGTAAGTCTGCCCCCAAAGATTGGGATATGGCAGCCCCAGAATTGATTTTAACAGAAGCTGGTGGTAAATTTACGCACTTTGACGGCACTCCGTTGCAGTACAACACCGGAGATATCAATCAGTGGGGAGGTTTACTGGCTTGTAACGGTGAATATCACGAGGTGCTTTGTCAGGAAGCAGAGAGGATTTTAGCGCAGTTTGACCATAGCTAAAACCTGGGTATTAGGTTAATTTGCAAAACACTAACTGCCTGAGCGATCGCTAGTTGATACCGATTTGCTTTTAAAAGTATAAATATGTTATGTATAGTACAAGTAAGAAAAACTTGCTCTTAGAAAGTTTGCAAATCTGCCATATAAGTATTATTTGGCGATAAAGTCTAGCATGAGACAATCTTCAAAGATTGAAGACTATGCTAAAATCAGGAGTATAAAGATTATTTTCGGTTGAGTAACTCGTTTTGATTTTTAAAAAGCGTCTCTCCGAATTTAACCCTCTACACTGGCTGAATTCGGGGAGTTTTATGTCAATTTATGTCGGAAACCTGTCCTATCAGGTTACGGAAGAGGACTTAAAGCGGGCTTTTGCAGAATACGGAGAAGTGGGTCGTGTTCAACTGCCTACAGACCGGGAAACAGGCCAGCCGCGTGGGTTCGCTTTTGTGGAGATGAAAACAGATGCAGAAGAACAAGCTGCCATTGATGCACTTGATGGTGCTGAATGGATGGGACGTGCCTTGAAAGTCAACAAAGCTAAACCTCGTGAAGAAGGAAGCGGTTCCTCTCGTGGTAGCTGGGGTGGGGGTAATGCCCGCCGCAACAATCGCTACTAAGTCGATTTCTAAAAATTTCACATTTAGAGTCTCCAGCAAATAAAGCCAAAGGCTAAGGTTTGGTGGAATGTTTTGTATTGTATTTAGCTTTGAACTATTCATCCACGTAAAGGGGGAATGAGAATGACACAAGTGGTTTTAGGGGAGAATGAAGGTATTGAATTAGCCTTGCGAAGATTTAAGCGGGAAGTTTCCAAAGCAGGGATTTTCCAAGATATGAGAAAAAAACGTCACTTCGAGACGCCTATAGAAAAAGAGAAGCGTAAAGCAATTGCTAGGCACAAGCAACGTCGTAAACAACGTTCTAACTTCAGCTAACAAGCCCAAGCATATTTGCCTTTCGATTTCACATCCAACTAGTATTTCTTTATAGTAGTGACACCTCCGGTAAGCCACAAGTAATTAGAAATACATAAATAAACAACACGATTGCAGTAGCGCTGTATTTACTTTCAGCGCTAATAACTATATATAGGCATATAAACGTAATATAGTTTATTGAGTTCCATTTGCGGAACTTGCAGCAATGTAAACATATCTTATTGTATAGCAATCCGATTTGATTTCTGAAATTATTTGCGTAGGCTGGGAGTGGGGAGTAGGGAAGAAGTCTCTTTGAGTTGTACTGAGTTTGTTCAAAAATCAAATATGAGTCCTATATATAGATCAAAGTATTGTAGATACCATGAGTCTGCAATCCTTGTCTCTAGATTTTCAGGAAAATGTTACGACTATATCATTTATTACTAGGTTCTATTTTGCTGGTGTTAACGCCGTTGGGAGCAAAATTTGTTCTCTCTCAATTTTCTGCAACCAAAATAGCAAAACCCCCTACCGTCGCAAAACTTCCTAACCCTACTGAGGCAAATATCTGGCAGAAAATCCTGGGAAATGCCGATGCTCCCACTAACTGGCAAGTTGCTGCTTGTAAAGGAAATGCACCCTTGTTATGTGTCTCCTCCAAAGGGGAACTTTTGGGTACAGTTGAGATTGGCGTTTACCCACTAGCAAATAATCAGGATTTCCAAAAGAACCTGCTAGCAGCTGGTATTCCACCTGGGAACAAGGTGGACTACCAAAGTTCCAAGTATCAAACCCAGGTATTGGCAGCACTCAAGATTTGGGTTGCAGACTACTACGCTACTTTTGTAAAAGACCGTCAGGGTGGATATGGAAAAGAGATTACTTTCTCAGCGTACCCGGCGCAAGCGGTATCCATTGGAAAGCTTCAAGGACTGCGCTATGGGTTCGTTGGACTCAAGCAACAAGGTGGAGTACAAGAGCAACATATCGGTCATGTTGCCTTTGATGGCACTAAACTTTACGTAATTACCACTGCCTTTGATCCAGGTTCGCAAACAGGTAAGTTTGAGAAACTGGAAAACTTGGCTATTTTTCAACCTTACTTATATGCGATCGCAGCAGATTTGCGTTTACCTTAAAGTAAGAACCGATCTAGAAACTATGCTGCAATTATCTGTATTTGCTGAAAACTTTTTTGCAACATCGGGGCAATTATATCGGCAGGGACAGGACGACTGAAGTAGAAACCCTGGCCTTCATCACATCCACGCATTCGCAGGTAGTCAAGCTGTTCTTGGGTTTCCACACCCTCTGCCGTAATGTTCAACCGCAGACTCTTTGCCAGGGCAATGATCGCATCGGTGATGGCGGCGCTATCAGGATTGGACGTGACATCCTGCACAAATGACCGATCAATCTTAAGCATATTCACAGGAAAGCGCTTCAAGTAATTTAGGGAGGAATAACCAGTACCGAAGTCGTCTAGAGCCAAGCATATACCCAGTTCTCGTAATTGTTTTAAGGTTTTAACTGATCGCTCAATGTCAGCCATCAAGAAGCTTTCCGTTACTTCCAGTTCCAGGTAAGATGCTTTGAGTCCAGTCTCTTCAAGAATTTGGCTGACTACCTCAACCAGATTCGATTGTTCAAACTGTCGAGATGACAGATTCACAGATATCCGAATTGGGGTAAATTCAGCAAGCTGCCAAATACGGTTTTGAGTACAGGCAGTTCGCAAGACCCATTCACCAATTGGCACGATCAAACCATTGGCTTCTGCAATGGGAATAAACTTTACTGGAGAAATCAAACCTAAGGTAGGATGCTGCCAGCGAACCAACGCTTCCATCGCTGTAATTTGTCCGCTGTGTAAATCAATCAGAGGTTGATAATAAACCAACATTTCGCCGCGCTCAAGCGCCCCATGTAATTCATTTTCTAAAGTCAATCGCTCTTGCAACTGAGCATTAATTTCTGGCGAATAGAATTGGTATTGGCTACGCCCTCTCTGCTTCGCCTGGTACAGTGTCATGTGAGCCTGTTGCAAAAGTTGATCTAAGCTATTACAATCATTTAGTCCATTAATTGTGATGCCGATGCTGACGGTGATATGAATCGAGTTACCCTCTAAAAAAAAGGGTTTTCTCAGCGTACTCGATAGCAGTTGAGCTAGCTGAATCAAACTTTCAAAAGAAAGAATGTCCATGCGGGCAAGGACAAATTCATCTCCACTCAAATGGGCAAGAATATCTGTTTGCGCCATGCAGGTTGATAACCTCTGAGCAATTGCTCTTAACAACAAATTTGTTGTCTGATGCTCCAATCCATGACTCATAGTAATGAAATCATCAATACCAAGCAAAAAGACAGCTATAAGGCGCTGGTTGTTTTCAGGTTGCGATAGAATCTGATGGATGCGATCGCGGAATAAATCACGATTGGGCAATCCAGTTAGGTCGTCATAATGAGTAATGTAGTGAATTAACTCATCTAATTTGTGAAGAGTATGTGAAGTATCCGCCATCAATGTACCTGCTTCATCAGCAAATTCTGTGGGTAGTTCAGGTAGGGTTTTGGTGTTCAGATAATTTTGCAATGCAGTAGATGTCAAAATAACCGGTTTGAGGAGATGATGTAGCGCGTAGAGGGTGGCAGCCGTACCAGCTAACGTAGCCAATAGAGCAATGCTCATAACTCGCGCCGCCATCTCCAAGGAATAGGAGTTTGAGATGATGAAACTGAAGAGTAATGTCAGAAGTGGTACATGAGTGCCCAAAAATGCTACCAACATAATTTTAGCGGTGTAACTTTTCTTGAGCCATCCGAAATGAGCTAGGAACGAGTACAGGTAGAGCTTGTAATTGAGCTTCATAAATTCTGTTCGATAGTTGGCAAATTAGTTTCGAGTTATCCTGACAAAAGAGTATTTTTAGTTTAAAATCCAGTGAAATCAGATCCTATGGAACCCAACCCTGATCAGGTTATGTATTATGATTCCCAATATCTGTTTCTACTTAATATGTGTGAGGATAAAGTTTCTGTAAAACTTATTCTGCAAGCAATTTTCCACCCAAAAAAGAATAGTATTGATCATTACACTGTTAATAGTTGCCGTCTCGCGGTTTAAAAAACTTCACCCCTCAAAACTCTTGGGGTTTTGAGGGGTGAAGTTTGGGTATTTTAGGCTAGTATCCTTGTATGTAATTAGAAGACGCGATTTATCGCGTCTTCTAATTACCCATCAATTTAAATCTCAGCTACTGCTCGTTCAATCAAGCGACGTGCTAAAGTTTGCGTGCCTGTGTGTTCATAATAATTGGTTGCTACATCCAGGAATGCCGCCAAGTAGTCTAACTTGTCATCTGCAATTTCAACAAAACCTTGCAAGTTGTGGGCAACTTTTTGTGGTGTTAAATTATTAGCATCGACTAGCCCACTCATCCAACCTTTAACTGAGTCAAAGCTTTCGCCAATAAAGTTGAGTTTACCAGCAGAATTGTCTCCTGGAATCACATCTTTGATGTTTTGGAAAGTCGAGTTTTTTTCTAACTCCTGTGGATTTGTCTGATTCAGCCCGGATATTGCTTTGCTGATAAAGTCTGGGCCTAAGGGTATTAAACCATCAACACAAACTAATGCCACCATACGGATCAGCGATTCACCACTGTACTCACCTAAAGAGGCGACAAAATCACCAATACTATCTCCGGGAATGCCGTTAATTTGGCAGAAGGCTACTAATTCAGCGACTAATTTTAATGTTAAATCGATGGTTTGGGCTTTGTCAGGTTTGGGAGTGACAGAGTTTAAAAAACCCAACAAAGGAATTTTCTCGCCAACTTTGTTAGCTAAAGCGGCTGCACCAAGAGCCTTATCTGTACTATCAACGGTTTGATACAGCCACAAGGCTGTTTGGTATCCTTGGGATTTGTCGTTGAATAGATAAATCGCTCGTTCGCCAATTTGCTGAATTAAATCTTCGTCAGTTTCACCAGTGACGGTCTTAATGGTGTTGACAAAGCCAACGGTATTTTGCCACTGGCCAGGAGCGACAAAATCTAGGGAATTTAACATCGAAATGGTCAAGCCGCTAGTTGGTAATTGATCAACCAACTCAAAAATAGATTTGCTCACAAAAATCTCCTGATTCAGAGTTTTTTATCTTTATTTCCAAAATGCGGCTTATTTTAGTTTGGCCAGAGCATTAAGATTAAATTTCTTTAACCAATCTGCGCGATCGCTAGCTGTAAATGACGGATCACGGGATAGTACTTTTACTTGGTATTTACCTACCAAAATTGCACTTTGCGTTTTACCTACCTCCACTGCGGGATAACCGCCAATTTTTTTAGTACTATTCGAGAATTTTGCTGCTGTTCCTGGTGTGCTGGTGGTATCCGAAATAGATAGCATGGCTACATCTTTACCGCCTTTTTTCAACTTCGCTTCGGCAAAGCCTTTTTTCTCTTGGGTATAAACACGCTGGTAGCCACCACTAGCACCTGGGAAGAATTTGTTAAATTCGCTACCTTGAGTTGCTTTCTTAACAACCGCTTGACCGCTTTTTTGTTGAGTGCTTTCTTTTTGTACCTGGTCAAAACGTCCGGGTGCTTGCGGAGTACAGGCTGTTGTTAGTAGTAATACTGATAGCAACAAAGCAGCTAAAACTCTACGCTCACGATGTAAAATCATTCTTGGCTTCTCCTTATACTTGAGCTTTGAGGCAATTATGTACGCTGCTATCGGTTTTAACCTGGAAAATTTACTTTTTGATAATTATTTTCCTGTTCTTTAGATAATTGTCTGAATTTATCGATGGTCAGTAGCTTTAAACTACTGACTACTGAGTATTTTACTTAACTTCGATAAGCTATAACAGCATAAAACGGATCTCCTCCAGCTGCACCTAACCACTGCAAGAAATTCGGTAACGTTGATTTATTCGCTATGACTTCTGGAGTGGTAAATCCTGGTACTGAGTTGAAGTAGCTTTTGACTAATTCCACTCGTTCTGCTTCTGAACCCTCGCGCCAAGCCTGAATCGCCTTTTCAAAAAACATCCGGTTAGAAAAGCTGATAATTGCCACACCACCAGGTTTGAGGATGCGGTGAATTTCGGAAAATACTGCCTCTGGATATTGCACATACTGCACAGATACGCAGTTGAGAACAGCATCAAAATCTTGATCTGGCAAGGGTAGCTGGGGATTTTCGTTAAGATTTTGCACAAAGTAATGATTTAAGTGGGGATTACGTGCAAGTTCTTCAGCGTTGAGTCCGTGTCCTTCCACATGGGAAAACTGCATCTCTTTAGGTAGATGAGACACCCAGCTGCTCATCATATCAAGGATGCGCGTGTTGGGTTTGAGGCGATCGCCATATAAATTCGTTAGCTGTTGAATAAATCCTTCATCGACATGGGTGACGAAGCGGGGGTAAGCATAGAACAGCTTATCGTCTGTGTCGTCTAATTTCAGGCGTTGATTCGGTTTTAGCTGCATAAATCTCGTTTTGGAGAACTTTTTTGGAATATTGCGGCAATTTTAGGTATTTTTAAACAAGCACTACATAACATATTTTAATAATATCAAGACACATAAACGAGTCAATATAGCAGCATTCAACTCTTATTAATATTAATGTTCTATAAATTACACTTCTTACAGCATATTTGGCGTCAAATCCTCCTAGTAGCATCATTACCATATTTTAGTTTGTTAGTTTGGATACTACCCTTACTACTATTTACTTCTGGACACAATAGCCTAATGGCACATGATGAAGCACTTTATGCTTCACGGGCACGCCTGATGTTTGATTCGGGTAACTGGATAACTCCTTGGGAAAGGGCACATCATAAGACTCCTGGCCTATATTGGTTAATTGCCAGTTTCTACAGACTTTTTGGGATTAATGATACTAGTGCGCGTCTTCCTAGCATGATTGCTGGCATTTTGAGCCTATTGCTTGTGTATGAAATCGGCAAAATTCTGCTAGGTAAAAAATTAGCTTGGCTAGCTGCTGCAATTTTAAGTGTGGAATTTCTCTGGTTGCAATATTGTCGCTTAAGTACACCTGATGTGCCTATGGTTCTCTTGGTACTTTTAGCTATTTTGGCTTTAATAAAAACTGAATTACATCCTAAATATTACTACTTTTGGAGTTTTATTGCTGGTTTAAGTTTAGGTTTAGGTTTCTTAGTCAGAAGCTTTATGATTTTTTTGCCAATCATTGCTTTATGTCCTTATTTAATTTGGGAGCATCGCCGTCATCGTCATCTTACTAACCCAATTTTATATTTAGGCTTTTTCGTAGGTTTAATGCCTACCTTCATCTGGCTGTGGTTTAGCTGGCTGCACTACGGAAATCAGAGTTTTGAGGAGTTGCTGAAGTTCGTTCTGGATCTAAGTTCTGAGGATCATTATCAAAATGGAGCGTTTTTTTATGTATGGAATATTCCTTTAAAAGCGTTTCCTTGGGCTTTTTTCGGGGTTTTAGGTTTGTTTGTAACTTTACGTCGCCCCCTTCCTCGCTACCAGTTAATATTAGTTGGCTTTCCACTTATCTTATTTTGTGAACTTAGTCTTTTTACCACTCGTTTATCTCACTATAGTCTTTGCGTTTATCCGTTCATAGCTTTATTTGCGTCTGTGGGTTTAAACTGGCTAGGCAATATTTATCAAATAGGAATTCCCCAACAATTACCTCTTCAAAAAGATAAAATAAATGCATTAAACCTTTTTGCAAGGAAGAATCTTTCCAGAAACCTCAGTTATGGCTTTGGTGGGTTAGGTGTTTTACTTGTAATAGCTAGTATTATTGTTCTTGGTTGGGGTGGTTCTGACATCCGCAAGTATGCAATTATTGGCTTGGCTATGGGGTTGGGTTGGTTAATTTTGCCTGTGATATGGATTAGTCGTTACCACTTTGGGAAAAAGTTTCTCACAGCTCGTTACTGGATTGCAGGTTGGTTAATTCCCTGTTGGCTAGGTTTGGCGGCGATGGGTAGCATTGGACTATTAAGTGACTATAATCCTGCTTTGAGAGTTTTTTTACAACAAAGTGCGATCGCCTCAATTCTCCAAACTCATCCTATCTACTTTGTGCAAACAGATGGTAAAATCCAGGTACTGCTTAATTTTTATATTTCTATTCACGACCAACCAATAGCTTCAATTTCCCAAGTACCAGCTTTTGGCTATGCTTGGATATATACAGAACAATCCCCCAAATTATCCCGACCTCACCGCATTCTCGGTACAGTAAAAGAGTACCAGTTGATTCAAATCCTTCCCTATTAGTCAACCAACCTAAAATTGCTGGGTGAAGGCTGATACTCGGAGTTTTCAACTCTGCAAAGTTTAGATGGTGGATTATTAAGAGAAATGGAAAGCAGCTATTGCCAAAACAGATTAATCTAGTTAGAAGATTACGCACGCTCAGTATTTTACTAAATGGTTTTTATATCTAATGACTCTCTAGCGATCGCTAACCTCTCCTAAGATCATCCTACAATTACCCGACTATTGGTAAATAAAAGCTCATAATTAAACTTTATATATTTTAAATAAATAATTTTCATTAAATCATCTACCAAGCGACTTAATAATCTTGGGCGTTAGGATGATTTGTTGCATAGGTTAAAATGTTTTATAAAACTACTAAGGCACTAAGATGGTTATTAGCAAAAGTGAGTATTATATTTCTCCAGAAGAATATCTAGAAGGCGAGAAAGTAAGTCAAATCAAACACGAGTATATTGATGGGCAAGTCTACGCAATGGCAGGGGCAAGTGATGCTCATGTCACAGTTAGCATGAATGTATCTATGCTGCTGTGAAACCATCTCCGGGGTAGTGGTTGCCGTGTCTATATGTTAGACATGAAAGCACAAATTGATGTCATAAATCGCTATTTTTATCCTGATGTGATGGTGACTTGTGATACACGAGATAGAGAATTTGAATATTTTAAGTGCTATCCTTCCTTAATTATCGAAGTGCTTTCTGAGTCAACAGAAAGCTTTGACAGAGGGAAGAAATTTGCTAGTTACCGACACTTAGAATCACTGCAAGAATATGTGCTAATTTTACCACAGCAAATGGGTGTAGAATGTTTCCGTCGCAATGAGGAAGGACAGTGGGTACTTTACCCTTATGAAAAAGGTGAAGAAGTGCATTTAGCTAGCGTTGATTTTCGTTGTGCGATGCCTACGGCGGGCTACGCCTACGCAGAAATATATGAAGATGTATTATTAGTAGATGATAATGTTTCTTAATCCAACATTTTTGGGTCAATTCCTAAAGCCTTGAGTTGTTCAACAGAGAGCGATCGCAATTTCTCTGTAATCAAGAGGCGCTTCTGTCGCTCAGTTTCAGCCCTTTGTCGCTCAATCACAGCCCGTTCCTCACCTGTTAGCAGTAAATTTCCTTGTACATCCCACCACCGTAACCAAGGTAACTCAGCATTCTGATAAAATCCTTGCCAGATTCCCAACTCTACCCCCATCGGAGCAATTGGATAATGTTCTCGTTCATTGGGTTTCATCAGTTGATAAGTATTATCTATTAGGTGATAAACTTCCACTTGCGCTTTTGCTACTTCATAAATTCCGTAATAAGGGACTCGAATCGCCTGCTCATAAACCCAAAATTTACCAATATTTCCACCTTCCCCTTGAGATGGCGGCGTTTGATCTCGTTCTTCTGAACCATCTCCAGAGACAAATTCCAGCACAATCAAGGGCGCGACATATTCTTTCCACAGCACATAAGAACGCCGCGTTTTACCATCGAGAGTAGGCGGTACATTGGCTACATAAAACCAATCCGGTGCTTCAGCCCCCTTCTCAGGAGGATCTGTCAATCGCCAGTAGATGCCTAAATCTTGTCCAATACAATATTGACTGTCAGGACGAAGTTCCTGTAGTACAGGTGTAATCGAGTCAGTGAGTAAAATACTTTGGGGATGCTCTTGCCAGTTTTTCACGAACGTACCATCTGAGTCTGGTAACTGGGTATGATCAGGTAAAGTTAATGCCGATAGGGAAGTCATAGACTTTAACCAAAGGTCTCTATGATTCTCATTGTAAATTATGATTTTGTATACTACTGAAAGTTGGCACATCTATCGTATTACAAGTATAATACATTGTATAAAAGTAATCCAGGTAGAAAAATGAACTCATCTGACATCATTACACAGCAAAGCTTCTGAATCGGATGCTAGACAAATAGCAGCATTTTTTATAGAGCTTAACCAAGAACAAACTAACAATTTAGCATCAGGATTATTCGGCATATACACACGCTTAGATACAACACCACAGACAAAGCAAAACCTTCATAGGCTAATCCCTTATCTATGGGATAGAGTCGATGAGCAGGCACGTCAACAATTTGGGATTAAGTATGGCAGGTTCGTTGCAAATAATGATCAACTAGAAGCAAAGCTTGCCCTTGAGTTCCTAGAAATAGTTTCAGGCAAATCATATATTCCTGAAACTCTTTTATCCGCAGAAATAGATACTGCTGTTGATAACTTACTTAATGCTCATCGCGGGTGGGATAACTTCAATAATGAGCCACCGTTTGCAAAAGCATTAGAGACACTTATTAACGACAGGGGACAGGTTCCTGTTCAAATACGTGAAAAATATGTTTTGGGGATGGTAGAAGTTTTTATTACCAATGGAAATGGAATTTCCCGCAATTCTGAAGCTAGCTATAATTCTCTCCTTGAACGATTTGGCACAACGCAAGCAGTTATGGCAATTTTGTCTTTCAATAATACAATGATTGCTAGTAAACTTCAGCATAGCTTATGTCAAATTAAGTATCGTGAACTTTTAAAAATGATGAAATTAAAAGTTTCGGCTCCAGCAGTTAAGGAACTAATAGATGAAATTGAAAAATATCAAGGCCCATTACACAGGTTGAAAGATCAATCGGATTTTAAGAAAAAAGTTGATAATATGCGAAAAATTATTTTTTAAAAGAAGTAAGTAAGAATGTAGGGCACGTTAAATTTTAGTAACACACCCTACCTGTTACGATATCTTACAGCATTGCTCTACCTGCTGATTTTCATGAAACACTAGGATCATCAGCAGTTTTTATCTCTCGCAAGATTCGTTCGACTTGGTTAACTTTTTCATTTCTATTTTGTTTTTTAAAGATATCTAAAGCTTTCTCTAAAGAAGATAGCGCTTCATCTCGTTTATTTGTTTGCCACATTGCCAGTGCAAAATTAGTCAGCGCTTCGCCATAATTGGGATTAATTTCTAGAGCTTTTTGATATTCAGTAATGGCATCTTGCCAGCGACTTTGGCTAGCATAAACCATACCGATCGCATTGTAAGCTAGAGCATATTTTGATTGCAGGCGAATGGCTTCTCGGTAGGCGCTAATTGCTTCTTCTGATTTCTTTTGCCGAAAAAGCACGTTTCCTAGTTGAAAATGTCCGAATGCGTCTTGTGGGAATTGTTTAATGAATTTGCGTAAATTTTCCTCTGCACTTGTTAAGTTTCCCTGGTTAAATAAATCGTTGGCTTGTTGCAAAAGCTGCGATCGCTCTGATGGTCCTGTGTCTGTGTCTGAAAACTGTGCTAGTTTTTGTGGTTGTCTCTGTGCACTCTGTTCTGGCGAATGCAAAGAAACTTTTGCAGGAACCGCCAATACTGATGGTGATAGACCAATTGCAGTGATAATACTCAGCGTCACGCAGCTAAAAGCTTGAACAAATGCTGATTTGGGTTTGCTCTTCAGTTTCATTGCCCTGAATGTCTCAATAGTGTTCTCATCTTTATGATAAATTGAGGGTGCGTTAGCGTGTAACGCACCATGATCGGGGAACAACATTGTTGCACCCCTGCATTATCTTCTTTGGTTTACATACCTTCGCGTAATTTATCTAATACGCTGCGATCTTCTAAGGTCGAAGTATCCCCAGATATCTCTTGACCGGCAGCTAGATTCCGCAATAAGCGCCGCATAATCTTACCTGATCGCGTTTTAGGTAAAGCGTCTGTAAACCGAATTTCTCCCGGACGCGCGATCGCACCTATCTCTTTGACAACGTGCTGCTTAAGTTCTTTACTCAGTTCTTCACTTCCCTGATAAGTACCTTCTAAAGTCACAAAAGCAACGACTTCTTCACCTTTAAGTTCATCCGGTTTACCTACTACCGCCGCCTCTGCAACCGCTGGATGAGAAACTAAGGCTGATTCTACTTCCATTGTACCGAGTCGATGTCCTGATACATTCAGCACGTCATCTACACGACCCATTACCCAAAAGTAACCATCTTCATCTTGTCTTGCGCCATCACCAGCAAAGTAAGTATAGTTACCATCTTTGGGTGGAATGTGTTCCCAGTAGGTGCGACGGAAGCGTTCTGGATCGCCGTAGACTGTCCGCATCATACCTGGCCACGGATGGCGTACTGCTAGATAACCGCCTTCGTTATTGGGTACGGTGTTTCCTTCTAAATCCACAACATCTGCGATAATTCCAGGGAAAGGAAGAGTTGCGGAACCGGGTTTAGTGGGGATTGCTCCTGGTAGCGGTGTAATCATGATACCACCTGTCTCTGTTTGCCACCAAGTATCAACAATTGGACAGCGATCGCCACCAATTACTTTCTTATACCACATCCAAGCTTCTGGGTTAATCGGTTCGCCAACGGTTCCCAACAAACGCAATGAAGACAAGTTTCGCGCATTGGGATGATGTTCACCCATCTTAATAAATGCTCGAATTGCCGTAGGTGCGGTATAAAAAATATTAACGCCGTATTTTTCAATTACATCCCAGAAGCAGCCAGGATTAGAAGCACGGGGCGCACCTTCATATATTATCGCTGTTGCACCGTTGGAAAGGGGGCCGTAAACAATGTAGCTGTGTCCCGTAATCCAACCGACATCTGCGGTACACCAATATACATCTGTGTCTTGGAGGTCGAATATCCACTTGGTGGTTATATGAGTATACAAATTATAACCAGCAGTTGTATGTACTACGCCCTTCGGTTTCCCGGTGCTGCCAGAAGTGTAGAGGACAAAGAGCATATCTTCACTGTCCATCGGTTCGGCGGGACAATCTGCTGATACACCTTTTTGCAAATCATGCCACCAATGATCGCGTCCGCCTAATTGCATATAAGTTTCTTGTCCAGTACGCTTGACAACTAGGACATTTTCAACACTGGGAACAGCACCATCAGCTAAGGCTTTGTCTACCTGTTCCTTGAGAGGGACGATCGCATCTTTGCGCCAACCACCGTCAGCCGTGATTACCAACTTAGCTTGAATATCAATTAAGCGATCGCGCAAAGCTTCGGCACTAAAACCACCAAACACTACACTGTGAGGTGCGCCAATTCTCGCACAAGCTAACATGGCGATCGCCGCTTCAGGAATCATCGGCATATAAATACCAACGCGATCGCCTTTTTGTACACCTAGTTGCTTCAACACATTGGCGAACTGGCAAACTTCCCGGTGTAGTTGGGCATAAGTGAGGGTACGCGAATCTCCTGGTTCTCCTTCCCAAATCAATGCTGCTTTATTTTTGCGCCAAGTAGTGAGATGTCTGTCAAGGCAGTTGTAAGAAATATTAATCTTACCGCCAACAAACCACTTAGCAAAAGGTGGTTGCCAGTCTAATACTGTATCCCATTTTTGGAACCATTCTAATTCTGTTCCAGCCAAGTCTGCCCAAAACTGCTGCGGATCGGCTTTGGCTTGAGCATAGAGACGCTGATAGTCATCCAAGCTTTTGATATGGGCGTTATGTGAGAATTCTGAGGGAGGATGGAAGAGGCGGTTCTCTTGTAAGATTGATTCTATGGTGGGTTGAGACATAATTAATTAAGACAATTTGTATTATTACAAAAATAATACGGGAAGTATGAAACCCACAATAAACTATATTCTTAACGAATATTTGTGCGAAAGTGTCTAGAGTTTCGTTAAGATGCGCGAATGTAAAAATGTTGCAAGATGTTAAGTAGTCTTTACAAACAACGCCCGAAACTATGACACTCACCGTCGAAGCTAGCAGCCTATCTCTCAACGATGTTCATCGCTTTCTTAAACTAGAAGAGCTTTCAACTGGTTCATTTACAGACTTCTTAAATTTAGAACCGTTGACAGAGTTTGAACAGCAGGATTTATTGCGAATCAGAAACGACTTTGAACGTTACCTAAGCGCAGGTAAAATTTCTGAAGGTTTAGTTAAATTCTTAACGATCGCACCTTTAATGCGGTTAGCGGGATTTTACGATGTGCCGATTCGGTTGACAATGGAAGATAGCATTGCGATCGCTATCGAAGATGAAGACAGAAGAATTACCGGACGGATGGATATTTTAGCAATCAACAATCCTCAAAGTAATATCGCGCCGCCATTTTGGGTTGTAGTGATTGAAACAAAAAATAGTGCGGTCGAAGTTGGTGAAGGTGTACCTCAATTACTTACTTATGCTTTTAAAAGTTTAGATCAACAACCATCTGTTTGGGGACTCGCAACTAATGGACTGCGTTATCAATTTGTTTATTTAAGACGTGACGAGCAGCCAACTTATCAGTTAATGTCATTATTAAGTCTGAATGAATCTCCAGATGCAATAGAATTATTACAAGTTTTAAAAGCTATCTGCAAGTTACCAAATTTTCAGTAAAATGAACGTAAATCGCGGAGCGATCGCTGATGTCTGAACTTGCTACTAGAGAATTTATCTCTGATAATACTTCAGAGGACGAAGTTATTTTTCCTCCTGGCGATATATATAGTGACGAACCACCCTTGGAAAGTGACCTACACCGTGACCAAATCGACTTGCTGATTCGCATACTCAAATTATGGTGGCG
>JBBSCU010000104.1:0-16656 GCA_038249935.1 Chroococcales cyanobacterium | reverse complement strand
TTGTATAATCGAATGCCATCTTAGTGTAACCCCCTGCCAAATTAGTTGCATCGACTCGCTCGTTAGTCGAATCGCCTCGCTACTTAGTTGCATCGACTCGCACATTAGTTGAATCGACTCGCACCTTAGTTGTATCGACTTGCATCTTATACCATTTCACGAAAACCTTGATACACATAGATTTCTCGTAGGGGCATGGCATTGCCATGCCCCTACCAACGTATTTGTATGATTATTTATGACTCGTGATGTGGTGTTTGTCCACACTGATACAGACCAAGAAGAAGTTGCAAGATTAATCCAAAGATATGACTTTCTGGCTGTGCCTGTGGTAGATCGAGAACAGCGTCTAGTAGCTATTTCTATTTTAGCTTCTATCTCCGGTTCAGCACTGCCGTTTCTATTTCGCTACCTCGGTTTAGATCCAGCATTAATGTCAGCACCATTCATCACCACAGCAGTTGATGTAGTGGGCGTTTTAATTTACTTCAATTTGGCGCGGGTAATTTTAAAATTATAAAAAGAGTCATTGGTCATTTGTCATTGGTCATTAGTGAATAATAAAGTACAAATGGCTAACTTTTACAATTCTGATGCTGTATCTGGAGCAACAATTTCGCCAGTACCCAATTGTAGTATCATGTCTTGGTCAGTAATCAATCCGCTGAGTTCCTTCACTTGTAAATTCATTTCTTCACAAGCTTGTCTGAGTTCTTGGGCAAATTTGTTGAGGTCTTCACCATAGCCACATTGATAAGCAGCAGTTTCAATTCCTTGTTTGGCATTTGCTCTAGCACAATCGACTAGTTCGGTGCCATGAAGTGGTGTTGGAGATGCCATAGACGTAGTTGTTATTTCTTAAATGTTTGCTGTTAGATAGATTAACAATATTTCAACATTAACTCCTCCCTCAAATGGATGACAATTAGGGTAGAGTTAGAAGTGATTATTTCTTAGTTAACTATATATATTGCAGTACTTTATCGCTCCTTAGAGGTAAAACAAGTCAAAATTTATTCACCCTTAAGACATAAAATAAATTAAAAGAATGAGAATTATCAAATTTGTCTATAATCATCTGTTGTAACTCTAAAATCGTGGCATTTTCGGTCAATGAAAATATAGATTTTTACCTATTTCTCTCTGGCTAGAAAAATGCTTGCTATTATTGCAACTTTTGTTTAAATTAACTTAAGCCGATATCTTCAGATAAACTTTTCGCACTTCTTGTTAAGTTTCTCTGACTTGCTTGAAGCAATGTCTCAAACCTTTGAATATTTTAGGAATTACGCATTGACAGAAAACACCAAATATGTGTTAGAAAAAAATCGAGATGTCGTAGGGGTTTAGCATTGCTAAACCCTTACAACGGAGATATATTTACCATCAAAGTAATAATTAATCAAAGCCGGAAACGACCTATTTTGGCAAAATAATACCATGATTAATTTGTACAGTGCGTAAGTCCTATATTTTTATGAAGTTCTTAATTTTTAATTTTAAATTCTGGTAAAAAGGGTTGGCTTGGGATATACAGAGTAGTAGAGCAGTATTGGGTTCGATCCAGGGTAAGGGCTATGGCAACACAAAATATTTCTGAGTTAGAGCAGGTTAAAAAGTTTCGCCACTTACAATTAACCCTGCGCGATCGCTGGAAAACAATTGAGCTATTTGACAACAGTGAAGCAGATATTTTAATTATTCCTTCCTTGAGTCTCGACCAGCGCGAGCTCCAAAAGATTGAAGGCTGCGAACATTATGAAGAAAGATTACTATTTTCTTTAATTCGGTTGCGGAATCCCCAAACTCGGCTGGTTTATGTAACATCAGTACCACTGCATCCCAGTATCATTGATTATTATCTGCAACTGTTGCCAGGAATTCCCTTCTCTCATGCTCGTAATCGCTTGCTGCTACTTTCTACTTACGATTCCTCCCTTAAGCCTCTGAGCCAAAAGATTTTAGAACGCCCCCGCTTACTAGAGCGGATTCATCAAGCTTTGAGGCTGGATAAATCATTTATGATCTGCTACAACTCTTCGCACTGGGAAGGCGAATTGTCTGTAAAATTGGGTGTACCTTTGTATGCTGCCGCACCAGATTTACAGATTTGGGGGACAAAAAGTGGTAGTCGGCAAATCTTCAAGGAAAGCGGAGTACCGCATCCAGATGGCAGCGAAAAAATTTGGAACCACACAGATTTGGCAGAAGCTACCAGTGATTTGTGGGAACGACAACCGACATTACAACGGGTAGTAGTGAAACTCAACGAAGGCATTTCGGGAGAAGGGAATGCGCTGCTGGATTTTAGACCAATTGGGAATGTAGCACCAGGCATTGGTACTCATGCCGAAAGAGTAGCAGCAATTAGCGATCGCTTCTTAACAATGCGCTTTCAAGCAAAACAAGAGAGTTGGGAGAATTTTTCCGGGCGAATTCCTGAGTTGGGGGCAATTGTCGAAGCATTTATAGAAGGAGAAATTAAGCGATCGCCCAGTGTCCAAGGACGGATTACACCCACTGGCGAAGTAGAAATCCTTTCAACCCATGACCAAATTCTCGGAGGCCCAGACGGTCAGATTTATCTTGGTTGCAGCTTTCCTGCTGATGAAAGATATCGGTTGGAATTACAGCAATTGGGACTACAAGTTGGCAGAAAGCTAGCAGAAAAAGGTACTTTAGAGCGATTTGGCGTAGATTTTATCACCGTTGACAAAGGTAATGGAGAGTGGGATATTCAGGCGATCGAAATTAACCTGCGTAAAGGTGGCACAACTCATCCATTCATGACCCTGAAATTATTAACCAATGGTCGTTATGACCTTTCTACAGGCTTATTTTACAGTCAGCAAGGTCGTCCAAAATACTATATCGCCACTGATAATCTGCAAAAAGAGCGCTATCAGGGATTATTACCTAATGATTTGATGGATATCATCGCTCACCACAGACTGCACTTCGATAGCGGTACTGAAACGGGTACAGTGTTTCATCTTATGGGTTGCCTTTCACAGTTTGGCAAGTTGGGATTAACCAGCATCGGTGATTCTCCGCAACAGGCACAAGATATTTATAACAAAGTCGTCAAAGTTCTGGATCAAGAAACCCGCAGCGACAATCACGGTTTTTCGGCGTTTTCAGATTACTCTTTTCCCGTGGTTTGGGATGAATATAGTTAAGATTTTCAGGTAGATGAACCACATCTTTTTTATCTCACGCAAAGGCGCAAAGGAAGAAATTTGTGGTCTAATTTTATCATAAGTAGAGCGGCGTGAATAATTCAAGGTTTGTAGTAAGGAACGCAAATTTAATAACGTGCAATTCTTATTTAACTTGGAATGGTGCGTTACGCTCCGCTAACACACCCTACTTTTGCACTTTATTTAATCCACATTCCTAAGGACTTTAGTCCTAATTTGAGGGCTGAAGCCCTCACTACAAACTCAGGACTTCCGCGATACGTTAAATTTCTCGCTATCTAATAATGAGTGCCTGTTTTACGGTGGTTGATGGCAGTAACGGCATCAGGCTTGAGTAATTTACCTTCATCCACAGTTGCATACACAACCCAATGATCGCCACATTCTAGACGTTGGTTAACTGAGCATTCCAAATATGCGGAAGCGTCGGTAAGGACGGTACAACCGTTATCTGCAACTGCTGTATTAAAGTTGGCAAATCGGTCTTCCCCAGGCGCGAAAGATTTACGGAAATGCTTCATGTACTCTTGATGATTGCCTTCAGATAGAATATTTAAGGCAAACTTACCGCCCGGATACATCAAGGATTCGATCGCTCGATCTTTGGCAACAGCAACAATTAGTCCAGGTGGATTAAAGGTAGCTTGAGAAACCCAAGCGCCTAGCATCCCGGTGGACACTTCTCCTTGTTTTGCTGTAATCACGCAGACGGAACCAACAATCCGACCTACAGCCTGTTCCACTGGAGTAGCGGCTTGTTGTGGTACCCGCACCTTTTTAGCCTTTCTCAATGCTTGGGCAAAGTCTGTGCCGACTTCTTCACAAAGCTTGAGCGTCACCTCATCAGGTTTAAACTTCACCTTCAAAGTGTCAAAGCCAAAGCGATATCCAGCATCCCGGAGTTTACCTTCAATTAAATCAAATGCTTCACCACTCCAGCCATAGGAACCAAAGACTCCGGCAAGTTTGCTGTTGTCACCGCTCGATAGGACAATACCTAAAGCAGTATGAATGGGAGTTGGCGCATGACCGCCGATGGTGGGAGAACCGATGATAAAACCGTCTGACTGTGCTAGGTTGATGCGAACTTCATCAGGGGTAGCAAATTCGCAGTTGATTGATTTGACTGCGACTCCACCTTTAGTTAGTCCCAGAGCGATCGCTTGGGCTAAAGTCGCCGTATTCCCGTAAGCTGAAGCATATAGTAGAGCTACAGAAATCTCGCGATCGTTGTGAGAACGGCTCCATTCTCCATAAGCTTTGGTAAGTTCGATTAAGCTGGTGCGTACCAATGGCCCGTGACCCACAGCATACATTCTTACCTGCAAATCTGATATTTTCTCCAAAGCTGCTTCTACGTGGGGAGCTTGAGGAGCCATCAGGCAGTTAAAGTAGTAACGCTGGTCTTCTTTGAGCGCTTCCCAGTTATCATCAAACACTTCATCGCCACAAAGATGAGTTGCAAATAACTTATCTGTGTAAAGAATTTGGGTTTGTTGGTCGTAGGTACAAAGTCCTTCTGGCCAGCGTGGACTGGGAGTAGGGAAGAATTTTAAAACATGACCTTTGCCTAAATCTAGAGTTTCTTTCCCCCGCATCACCAAGACGTTCAAATCTTGCTCTAGGAAAGCAGCACGCAAATTGTTCGCACCGGGAAGAGAACAGACAAAAGTTACCTGTGGTGCGAGTTCTAAAATTGCTTTGAGGGTTGCAACTCGGTTGGGATTAAAATGACCGAGGATTATATAATCCAAACGTTGCAAATCTACAGTCTGCCGTAATGCTTCTAAATAAATTTCGCTGAAGCTTTCTGGCGGTGGATCAATAAGTGCGGTTTTATCAGCTTCAATTAAATAGCAATTGGAGGTAGTACCTCTTTCAAGTGCATATTCAATTTCAAACCGCAGACGTGACCAACTACGCGCTCTGATAGCTTTAGTATTTGTAGCAATTGGTAAAACTTGTACGTCGCGTGGCTTGGAATTGGGCATAACTGTTTTAAAGTTGGGGAATTGGGCATTGGAGAAGAAGAAAGAGATGAGGGGAATGAGGTTCTGAGGATGAAGCTTGAGCCTTTTAGCCTCGACGTTGAGCCTTTTAGCCTGGAAGTTGAGCCTTTTAACCTCGACGTTGCACCTTTTAACCTCGACGTTGAGCCTTTTAACCTCGACGTTGAGCCTTTTAACCTCGACGTTGAGCCTTTTAGCCTCGACGTTGCACCTTTTAGCCTGGAAGTTGCGCCTTTTAGCCTGGAAGTTGCACCTTTTAACCTGGACGTTGCACCTTTGAGCCTGGACGTTGCACCTTTGAGCCTGAAACTTTAAGTTTCAACTCTCCCCTTTATCTCTCAATACGATTTGGATAAGACTTGATCCCCCCCAACCCCCCTTAAAAAGGGGGGCTAAGAATAGATGGCTCTTTTTTAGGGGGGGCTAAAAATAGATGGCTCTTTTTCCCCCTTTTTAAGGGGGACTAAGGGGGATCTTTAAGGACTATGCACCTAACCGAACGGTATTGACTCAGCACTATTTTGATTAATAGTAATTACCTACTTTGCGATGGCGAACGGCTGTCAGTCCATCATTTTTGGAGACACGGCCTTCTTCGACGGTGCAGTATAAAATCCAGTGGTCGCTGCATTCCATGCTGCTCTGGATTTCACATTCGATGTATGCCAAAGCATCAGTTAAAATCGGAGAACCGTTTTTCGCGGTTTGAGTTTTCACTCCAGCAAATCGGTCAGCACCGGGATGCAAGCGCTTGAGAAAGTGCTTCTTGAGTTCTTGATAATTGCCTTCTTCCAAAACGTTGAGGACGAAGCGATCGCCTATCTGCATTAAGGAATCAATGGCGCGGTCTTTAGCAACGGCAATTGTCAATCCTAATGGTTGCAAACTCGCTTGCGTTACCCAGGATGCTAGCATTGCACTTGACACATTTCCTTTTTTAGTGGTGACTATATACAGTCCACTACTAATGCGACCCAGCGCCTTTTCCATGTTGACATCAAGGGACTTAATTTGCTTGATGTTGCGATCGCGCACTAGCAATTGTCCGAAGTCTTTACCCGCTTCTTCACACAACTGGAATGTTGATGCAGTGGGAGCTTCTTTAATCCGAATCGCTGGGAAAGCTTCTTTGATCCCAGAGTCGAGAAATTTTCTGCGGAGTGTATCAATGGGTTCATCATCCCCACCGTAACATTCAAACAGCCCAACCATTTGCTTGCTTTTGGCGACAGCTAGCAGCGAACTGATACCAGCTTGGGCGGCGGCGGCGCTAGTCGGGGGCATACCGATAATGATCCCAGCTGCTCTACCGGCTAATTCTTGGATTTCTTGGCTCTCAGCAGTACTTAGATCGAGGACTTCTACCCCAACCCCAGTTTTCTGTATACCTTCAGCGATCGCATGACCAAGGCGTTCGCCATAGCCGTAATCTGAGACAAAAAACAAGCCAATTGTTGTTTCTGCTTTAGCTTGTTTTTGGCTCCAATTTTCGTAGCACCCGGTTAGAACGTCTAGATGGTGGTATAGTAATGGCCCGTGGCCGTTGGCGATAATATTAATTTTCCCTAGTTCACCCATCCGCTTCATCGCATTCAGCAGCGAACGAGAGTTAGGTCCCATTAAGCAGTCGTAGTAAAATCTAAAGTCAGCTTCGATGGCTTCTAAATCTTCGTCGAAGGTGCGATCGTCGCAAAAGTGCATCCCAAAAGCGTCGCAGGTGTAAAGAATTTGGGTTTTGCGGTCAAAGCTAAAGATTGTATCCGGCCAGTGCAGGTTAGGCGCACTCACAAATTCGATTTCGTGTCCTTTGCCGATATCGATGCGATCGCCAGTTTTTACAATCCGCTTAGAAAAAGGATCGTGTACTAAGCTTTCCAAAAACTGAAGCGCAACTTTTGAGGCTAAGACGGTGGCTCTAGGAGCTAACTGAAGAACATCTTCCACCAAGCCGCTATGATCTGGCTCTGTGTGGCTGACAATTATGTAATCAATTGTTTTGGGGTTGACAAGACCTTTGAGAGTCTCTAAATACAGATTGCGAAACTTCTGGTGAGAAGTATCAATCAAAACTGTCTGTTCACCCCTAATTAGATATGAATTGTAGGTTGTGCCGTTTTGCAGCCCGAATTCGATATCGAAGCGATCGCGATCCCAATCAAGAGAGCGAATCGCCGTTGTGTTAGGGGCAATTTCTACAGTTTGTATAGTTAGCCGATGTTGAACGTTCTCTGTGTGGGCATTGCCTGTCGTAGACATCGCTACCATTATTCGTCTCCGAGCGCAAATTAACAGGTTTTTTCTTTCCCCATTGTCCCCATTATTCTTTTTTTAAGTTGTAATGAATAGTAGTTTTTGAAAAAATTAACTTGTATCAATTGTTGCTTTTTATGAGCAAAGTTTTTAACTCAAAAAACCTACTAAATATTAATTTAACTAAAATATTTACTGTGTATTTTATGGTGCTATTTTCTCACATCGTTTTCTAATCCAAAAATATCATATATATCATATTTTTTTGAGCATAAAATTGTGATAAAAAGCATAAATTATGCAGCCGATGTATCTGAAAATCGAAAGGCTCAGATTTTCGGCTTCTTAAAAAAGAAATCTCTTCACCCCTTCAGCTCCCCCAGAGCAAAAACAGCGCTGATTCATCTACTGACTCGTCCACTCAAGTTTGCAACCATCAACACCAATTGAGTTAGGTCAATCGGTTTAGCCAGATGCATTTGAAACCCGGCAGAAATTGCTATTTGCCGCTCTTGCTCGGTGGCATAGGCAGTGATTGCTGCTGCTGGGATTTTTCCCCCGGCAAGCGGGTCAAGCTTTCTAATCTGACGAATCAGGGATAAACCATCTTCCTCTGGCATCCCAATATCTGCTAAAAGCAGATCATATTTGCTAGGAGATTCAGTGAGAGCAGCGATCGCTTTCCTTGCCGATGTAACCACGACTACTTCAGCTCCGTATTCTTCTAATATCCACTTGATTAAGTCGCGGCTGTCCGCTTGATCATCTACAGCCAGGATGCAGAGTCCTTCAAGGGTAAGGGATGGATTTTTACCATCTAATGTATCCATCCCTGACAAAACGCTTGGCTCTAAATCACTTGGTGCAGTGATCTCCAACGGCATTGAGCGCAGAGGCAGCATCACGATCATCGTGGTTCCTTCACCCTCGCCTGGACTCTGTGCTTGAACTGTTCCACCGTGAAGTTCTACAAGCTGACGGACGATTGACAAGCCTAATCCAAGTCCCTGACTCGTTTTGCTGCTGCTAGAATCTCCTTGACGGAAGCGATCAAACACATAGGGCAGTAAGTCTGCCGAGATGCCAATTCCTGTGTCGCTGACTCGAATCTGGGCGTGAGTATCTACAGGTTCCAGCGTAATTTCTAATCGCCCACCGGATGGAGTGAACTTAATGGCGTTAGAAAATAAATTCCACAGAACTTGCTGTAAGCGTTCAAAATCTCCGATAATCATCGCCGAGTTCAAGTGTGAAACAATTTCAATGGTTTTCATCTCTGCGGACAATTGGACAGACTGAATCGCGGCATTTATGACTGAGACTAAATCAATTAGACGAGTATTTAAATGCAGCTTTCCACTCGTAATCCGGGAAACATCCAGCAGATCATCAATTAACTGAGCTTGCACCCTAGCACTCCGCTCGATTACTTCCCAGGCACGAGTGACTGTTGCTTTATCTAGTTCACGGGTGCGGAAGAGTTGCGCCCAGCCCAGTATAGTATTGAGCGGGTTACGAAGTTCATGGGAAAGATTCGACAGGAATTCATCTTTAGTTCGGTTGGCGGTTTGGGCTTGTTGACGGGCTGACTGCTCCTGCGCTAAAAGCTGCGATCGCTCTACCTCAAATTGCTTTCGCTCGGTGATATCTTCAACCGCCAGCAAAATCATTTGAGCATCTCCCTCTTGAATAATTTTCCAACCATTGAGCAGCATGGTTTTTTGCCCAATCCGCTCAAAACGATGCTCTAGCTCCCAGTTTTCAATGCTGGTATCGTTGGCGAGAATGTTTTCTAGGAGCGATCGCAGTCCAGGCAGATTCCATTGACCATTTCCTAGTTCAAAAATGAAAGATTGCGCTGTCTCTGATGGTGAAACTTGAAATGTTTCATAAAACGAGCTATTGGCTTTGTTCACCCGAAAATCAGAATCAAGCACAATTAACGGCACTTGTACTGTCTCTACAATCCCCTCAGCGTAATTCCGGGCTTGTTCTAAGGTTACTGCACTGCGTTTCAGAACATCAATATCTATTAACACCAACACTACACCGTCAATCTGGTTTTCTGTGGTGCGATAAGGACGGATGCGGAGGTTGTACCAATATCCCTCTTGGGTTTGGATTTCTAATTCTTTGATGCTGAGTGTGTCAAGTACCTCCAAAATTAGAGGTTCTAAGTCAGGAATATTCAGATTGGCTCTGATGTCGCTCAAGAGTCGTCCAGTATCGGCAGGAATTAAATTGAAAAGCCGCTGCGCCATTGGCGTAAAACGTCGAACGCGTAAGTCATTTGTCAATATCAAAATTGGAATATTAATACTGGCAAGCAAATTCGTGAGATCGTTGTTAACTTGATGTAATTCCAGATTTCGAGAATGAAGTTCGTCATTGGTTGTGTTGAGTTCTTCGTTAGTTGCCTGAATCTCTTCTTTGGCAGTTTCTAGCTCCTCATTGGTGCTTTGCAACTCTTCATTACTCGACAAGATTTCTTCATTGGCAACTTTCAGGTCTTGATTGACATCCTCCTGCTCTTGGATCACCGTTTGCAGATAACTTTGAGTTGCAGTTCGCTCTTGCATAGCGGTTGCGAGTTGTTGCCTGAGGCGAACAATCTCACGCTTTAAGTCCCCCGGCTCTAAGCTTTCAAGATTTACCGGGCTGGAGTTGTTAGCCGTGGGTGGGGCTTCTTCAAATAAAACCAGAAAGTACAGTTCTTCGCTAGTCTGAGGCTTGAATGGAATCACTTCAAGATTAACGATTCTTGAAAGATTGCCCTCTTCAATTCGTAACCCTTCACTTCTAACTAGAATTTTTTGCTGTTGTGCCTGATAAATTGTGGCACGTAGCTCGATGAGCAAGCCCTCGCGCACCATTTTGAATAAATTGATACTTGGTTTCCCAGGTGAAAGTTTTAGGTAGAGATCGATTTTTCCCCGAAATTGCAGCACGTCCATCTTGTCGTTAATCACCACACCCACTGGGGCATAGCGATTCAAGATCAGTTGGTCAGTTTTTCTCTCTAAATCAAACTCAGGGGATGGACTCTCAAACATCTGCTTAGGTTCATCCCGTTTTGCCATTGGATAGTTGCTGGTAACGAACGAAAAAGTTGGACGATTTGTGGTTAGCTTCTTGGCATAGATTTTATACTTTTTGTCAATCAGAGTAAACAAGTCCGAATATTTACCTGTGCTTTCTGAAGTCCCTAGTAGCAGAAAGCCAGTCTGGTTGAGACTGTAATGAAAGATGGGCAGTATCCGTTTTTGCAACTTTTCTCCCAAGTAAATCAGTACATTCCGACAGCTAATTAAATCTAAGTTGGAAAAAGGGGGGTCACTGCCCAAGTCTTGGCGAGCAAACACACACAGTTGCCTAACAGTTTCGCTAATTTGATATCTACCACCTTCAATAGCATTAAAGAATTTGCTGCGGCACTCTGGAGAAACGTCCACCATTTGATTCTCTGCATAAATGCCTGACCTAGCTTTATCAATCGCTATCTCGCTGATGTCGGTGGCAAAAATCTGGATTGGCAGCTGGATTACTTGATCCGCCAAAAACTCTAGCAAGGAGATGGCGATGGAATAGACTTCTTCGCCTGTGGAACACCCCGCCACCCAAATCCGAATCGGCAACTGTGCCGACTTGTTTTGGATGATAGTGGGAAAGACTCGCTCTTTCAACAGTTGAAATGCTTCGGGATCGCGGAAAAAATGGGTAACGTGGATCAGAATTTCTTCATAAAGCGCCTTGACTTCACCCGGATTATCTTGCAAATACTTGGCATAATCTTCCAAGTGTTCTAGTTTATACAACAGCATTCGCCTCTGCATTCGGCGATCAACGGTGTTGGACTTGTAGTGGCTAAAGTCAATACCAGTTGCCGATCGCAACAACACAAAAATAGTTGCTAGGGCATCTTCCTCTTCGGGCAATTTCTCAGCTGTGATCAGAGGCAGTGAGCTAGAAATAAAAGGATTGCGACTGAGGTTTGCCAGTTCCTCGGCAATTTTTTGAGGTGGCAGAATAAAATCGACATTTCCTGTGGCAATAGCAGTATTAGGCATACTATCGAATTTTGCCGTGTCTTCACACTGAGCAAAAGTCACACCTCCGGCTGCCTTGATTGCATTCAGCCCCAGTGAACCGTCTCCATCGCCTCCAGATAAAACCACTGCGATCGCTTTGCATCCTCGATCCGCCGCCAAGGAAATAAAGAACGCATCGCCAGGCATATATTTCCCCTGAATTTTCTCTCGCGGCGTGAGTTGCAACACTCCTTTAGACAATATCATCTTAGTGTTAGGCGGAATAATGTAGATGTGGTTAGGTTCTACAATCACCCCGTCTTGCACTTGACTGACAGGCATTTTAGTTGATCTTGCTAAAATCTCGCTCAACAGACTCTTGTGGTCAGGGGCTAAGTGTTGAATCAGCACAAATGCCATCCCTGTATCGGTAAGCAAATGCTGGAGTAATTGCGTAAATGCCTCTAATCCACCCGCAGAGGCGGCAATGCCAACGATGGGAAATAAAGCATTTTCATCAATAATAGTATTAACAGCCATAGTGATTGCAACATCTACGAGCATCGAATATGCGAGTTTTAGAAGAACGAAGAATTTCTTTTAACTTTGACCAACATAACTCTATAGGCGATAAATCAGGGAAGTATGGAGCCAATAACTTAACTTTCGCCCCAACAGATTCTATTAAAGATTTTGCAGTTACAGCAATTTGATATCAAATTGCTGTAATTTAGCAACGCCAAAAAATTAAAACGAATTTCCGACTTATTGTTCAATACGCTTGGGTTAGCGGCTTTTAAGATTCCCCCCTTTTTAAGGGGGGCTAGGGGGGATCAAGCTTTCAAGTTTTCAGTGCGTAAGTCCTGATTTAGTTGTGTTTACACAGTAAAAACAAAATCCACCTTGATATCAAATTACCAGGTGGACTTGTTAACTATTTTTAGTGGATCCGAGCAGAGTCGAACTGCTGTCCAAATTGGGTATTTACCCCCCGCTCATTCACAGGTTTAGCCTTTCTGACCCTCAAGGCGGGAATCGTTCATTATCCCGAACGTAGGATGCTCTGATTTAATCTTAGCTAGCAAGCCAACCAGAGAACGCTTACTAGAGCATCCGTTGGGGTTTGGTCTTCAGTCCTTAACGGAGTCAAACCGAAGACGCTCGAACCTATAAGAGGCGTTTTTTAGGCAGCTACTAGAGCGTCCTTACGAGCAAAGTTAACGATGTTGTTCGCATTTACTTTTTTTTCGAGCCTTTGATTTCCGAGAGGAGACTCACTCTCGACCTGAATCACAGAGTAGCGTTCGCCAACCTGTCGAAACCGTGACGGACCCATGCTTCTTCAATTATAATACGCGATTTTTGAAATGTGTGATCGGATAAAAAACTTTTTAGCTAAAATCAAATTGACAGATTACTAGGGTGTTGTCTGTGGTGGACTGGTGGAATTAGGAAATGGCAGGATTGGCACAATTACAGGCTTTGATTTTTCGCCTTGCTGTTGAATTTGGGCTTGGTTACGAGCGTCTATTGCTTGTTGGTAATTAGACTTGTATTTTATTGCTTGATTGTAAGATGCGATCGCATCTTGATAGCGCTTCAAATTTAATAGGGCATTACCTCGGCTATACCAGCTTTCAGAATGGTCTGGTTTATAACGAACCGCTTTATTATAAGACGCGATCGCATCTTCGTATTTCTGCAATATGTATTGTGAATTTCCCAGATTATACCAAAGTTGGTAGTCGTTTCGCTTAATTGTGGCTGCTTTATTATAAGATCCTATTGCTTCTTCATAGCGTTGGCTTTGATGCAACGACCAGCCCAAATTATACCATGCTTGATAGTTGCCAGGATTGTATTTAATTACTTGATTAAAAGATTCAATCGCTTCTGGATAACGTTGTAAATTCAGCAGTACATTCCCTCTGGACAACCAAGCTTGATAATAATTTGGCTGATATTGCACTGCTTTATCATAAGCGGTAAAAGCATCTTTATAGCGTTGTAAATTTACTAGAGCATTCCCAAAATTATACCAAGCTTGCTGGTAGTCTGGTTTTAAATCAACAACTTTTTGGTAGGATGCGATCGCTTCTTCATATCGTTTAGAATTTTGTAAGGCTAATCCTTTTTTGTACCAAGCTTGGTAATTATCTGGTTTGAGTTCTATCGCTTTTTCATAAGCTTTAATTGCTTGGTCATATTGGTTTAAATTATTTAAAGCTTCACCTTTAGCATTCCAAACTTCCGAATTGTCATTATTCAATTGTAAAGCTTTGTCAAAAGAAGCGATCGCTTCTTGATATCGCTGTAATTTTCCTAACACAAAGCCTCGTCCGCTCCAAGCTTCAAAATAATCTGGTTGAATTTGAATTGCTCTATCGTATGCCGCTAGTGCTTGTTTGTATTTTTTTAACTCATATAGCGTTTTACCTTGACCATTCCATCCTTGAGCATAATCTGGTCTAATATTAACTGCTTTTTCATATACTGCTAGCGCATCTTGATAACGTTGCAAATCAAAAAACGTATTTCCTTGTTTGGATAATTCTATAGCATTATTGGAATTAATGTAATTGAAAATAAATATTGTTCCTATTCCGCTAAGACTAATTAAAAATATTACTAATAAAATTTTACCCAATATACCTTTTTTATGTTGAGGTTTATTTATCTTCTGTGGTAGAGAAAGAGGAGTTAATGCTATTGTTTGATTGGGTGGTTGTGTTAACTCTTTCAGAGCTTGTAATGCTATCGTTGCCGAAGGGTAGCGTTGCCGAAAATCATAGCACACCATTTTATCTAAGAATTGAGCGAATTCTGGCGTTACCGTGGCTTGATTCTGCCAGATAATTTCATTAGTATCAGCATCTTTAACTATTTCCTCTGGTGATAATCCAGTCAAAGCTTGAATAGCAATTATTCCCACAGCATAGATATCACTGCTTAATTTTGGTGTACCATGAGCTTGTTCACTAGGAATATATCCAGGTGTACCTATAGCAATAGTAGCTATAGTTTGACCTGGGGGAGTAATCACTTGAGTAGTAATTTGTTTAACTGCACCAAAATCAATTAAGATTAATTTGCCATCTGGGTGTCGTCTGAGGATATTTCGGGGATTAACATCACGGTGAATTACATTCTGTTGATGAACAAATTCTAAGATTGTCAAAAGTTCTTGTAAAAGTGAAATTACTTGGTCTTGATTTAAGGTTTTACCTGGGGTTAATTCTTGACTCAGATCATGACCTTCGATTAATTCCTGTACAAGATAAAATTCGGCGTTCTCTTCAAAGTAAGCTAAAAGTTGGGGAATGCGATCGTGAATTCCTAATTTATAGAGAACTTGTGCTTCCGTATCAAATAAACGTCTAGCTGTCTCCAAAGTTACTGGGTCGCTTGCTTGGGGTTTAAGTTTCTTGACGACACATTGAGGTGAACCGGGTAATTGCGTATCACAAGCAACAAAGGTTTCACCAAAACCTCCACCTCCCAAGTTACTAATAATTTGGTATCTTCCAACAAGTGTGTTTCCTAGCATCTTGTTTGCTTAGTTAAGTGCGATGCGATCTGATTTCAATCTTGGCACAGATTAAGGGGGAATGAGGGAGTGGGGAGTGGGGAGTGGGGGGAGAATAACTAATAACTCAGGGCTATTTCATTCTCATCTAGCCCGCCTCAGAATGAATTCTGAGTCTAATAGCGAAAGTCGTCTAAAGACGACTGAAAAAAGGTTATAGTCCGTTTTAACGGACTTTAGCTATAAGAAAAGTAACTTTAGTTCTGGGCGGTTTATGCCTAGAATGAAATAGCCCTGCTAATAACTAATGACCAATGACAAATGACTAATGACAAATTTATATGATTCCTATTAGTGATAATATTCGTTGTCGGAGTCAGCCGATTATTAATTACTGGCTGATTGGCATTAACATTGCCGTATTTTTATGGGAACTTAAACTAGAATTTAGTGGAGAACTTGGCTATTTTGTCAATAGTTGGGGTGTGATTCCAGCGCAGATTAATGGGGCAATGACAAATGCATTATCTTTCAACAATGCTGCTTGGATAATTGTAATTTGGCGGGCATTTGCACTACTTTTTGGAATATTTCTGCACGGCAGTTTTAGTCAAATATTGGGCAATCTACTATTCTTGTGGGTTTTTGGGAAGACTGTAGAAAATATTCTGGGACATGGACGCTATCTAAGATTTTATCTGGCTGCTGGCTTGATGACTGGGGTAGTACAAATTCTGGCTGAACCGAGTTTGATAGTACCATTAATTGGGGCAAATGGCGCGATCGCAGCTATTTTAGGAGCGTATATTATGAAGTTTCCTAAAGCGAAAATTGATACCATTCTGCCGCTAATAATTGTGTATATCCCTATCGAACTTCCAGCCTTTTTCTATGTATTTTGGTGGTTTGTGCAACAGTTATTTTATGGTATTGGGAGTTTAAATATTCCCCCCCTTGGTGTAAATCAATCAGGTGTTGTATTCTGGGGGCAGGTTGTGGGATTATTGATTGGTGCAGCATTCATGGGTCTAAAGAGATAAAGTTTCTTTAGCTACTTAGCTATATTTGGATAGTGGACTAAGTTTAGGATTAGCGATCGTGCGTAAGGTTATGATGCATTAGGGAAAATTTCAAGCCGAAAGTCCTGGAGAATGATCGGTACAAGCTTCACTGTTAATCTATAGCAGTTCTCGTTTACGTGAGGTACACCCGTAGGGGCACGGCATGCCGTGCCCCTACACCTTGGGATATAACGTTGTACCGCATCTGAATGGGAACCGCTATAACGTTTTCGGTCAAAAGTGAACAAGTTCGGCGTAAAGAGAATGACCTTTCATTTTTCTTTGAACAACCTGTTACCGCTAAATACTCAAGTTTTGATGGTGGACGATGAAACAGATATCCGCAATTTAGTGCCCGTTACAGATTTTGGTAACATTGTAAACTAACTTTCTGACTCGTAAACTAACTTTCTGACTCGTAAACCAACTTTCTGACTCGTAAACTAACTTTCTGACTCGTAAACCAACTTTCTGACTCGTAAACTAACTTTCTGACTCGTAAACTAACTTTCTGACTCGTAAACTAACTTTCTGACTCGTAAACTAACTTTCTGACTCGTAAACTTGTTATTCTCAACAAAT
>JBBSCU010000103.1:0-16663 GCA_038249935.1 Chroococcales cyanobacterium | reverse complement strand
AGGAAAATCACCAGTTGGCGATTTCTTAACAGTTCAGTGGCTTCTTTGATTAAGAGAGCGAAAAGACGACGATTCAGCATAAATTAACTCAATTAGCTGAATAATATTCCCAGCAATGATGTTAGAAAAAAATTCCCCAAACTTAATATTTACAAAATTTTCTCAATATAACCTCTATCTTTTGAATGTTTTAGTAGAACTTATACAAGTTATACGCAATTCCGGGCGATCGCCTAATCGCAAACTTGAGAAGATGATTGTTGATGCGATCGCACTGACCTTGTAATAAAAGCTGCGGTAATGTTTCATTAAAACAAGAAATGAACCGCAGTTGCGGCATAATACAGAGATGGGCTTCTACATGCCAATGCTAACTTAATCAAAAAAGCTTTTTTGTAAAACTTCACCAAACTGTTTTTTAAGTAAATCTATAGATAGATCACAATACTCTTGATGTAGTTCTATATTAATTGATTGTCGCCATTTTTTAGCAGCAGCCCTACCTGTGGTCGTACTTCCAGCAAAGGGATCTAATATAATTTCTTCCGATGGCACTATAGAAAGGAGTAAATTTGGTATTGCTTCAGGAAATGGCGCAGTATGACCATGAATATTTTTGCCTCTAACCATCTTAATTACAGGTTTTTCTTGAATTAATTTTGGCAGTTTTAATAGATCAAATGAAGGCTCACCTTTTGAAAATACTAGTATATGTTCCCAGCAATTTAAAGGTGATTGATAGTAAGGTGAGTAGTTACCCTGATTAAAGTTTCTATGCCCTTCTATTTCTCCCTTATCCCATGCAATGTTCCCTAAATGAGTAAAACCAATATGTCTGAAAATAAAACTAATATAACTACTTAAAATAAGTCTCTTTTTGCCCATATCCGAAAAAACTATAATATTTTCATTGTCAAAATAATCAAATATATTGAACAAGTAAGGTGAACCTAGCTTTAAGCACCTAAAAACCTCCTTTGAAATGTTATACATATCATATAGATAGCAGTAAATATTGGTCCACTGAGTATAATCTCTTGCGTTATAGTATGGCGGTGATGTTACTGCACCTCCGATGGATTCAGAGCTTAGTTGACAAAGCACCTGAAAAGCATCACCTTTATATAAGATTACTTCAGGTATATCAGATAGATTTAAAGTTGGATATTCTCTAACATGTTCTTTATTGCAAAGAAAGCGCTTGAAAAATGAAAGTTTTCTGTAATCTTTTGCAAGCTTATCATCTAAGCTTATATTCCCATACAAAGATGAGTTTTTATACGTTATATTCCTTCCTAACTTCTTATTTCCCAACTCTTCCTTATTGGAATAAATTATTATAGTGTCGTCATATAAAGAATAACATTTTAATAAAAAAACAAAAATATCAACAACTGAAGAAGTTTTTACGACATCTCTTCTCCATTGTTTCAATATTTGCTTTTCGATTATATTATTGTCATCTAAAATAGCTTTCTGTTTGATAATAGAAGCGAGAGAATATCGCTTTCCTCTATTGTATTTACTTTTTTCTCCACAAAACAAATTTTTGCACTCTAAACTTTTTACACCAATGACAGGATATGAATTACCTTGAACTTGGAAAGTTCTACACCTTGGGCAAGGAATTAAAGTCTCGTCACGTTCATTCTTCTCAAAAAGAAGAATACTTTTCTCTTGATTATCTACATATACAAGGAAACAATCTTTGTATGTAAATCCTTCATTTCCATTCTCAAATTCACAGTTTCTTCGATCTAGATTCTCAATGTAGTCTATTGTTTGATTCTCTACTTCTTTCCATCTGAAATATGTGCGTTTTATAGGATGTTCTAAGAATTTTTCGCAAAAAATAGTTATATCTGAAATTAAACTCCATTTACACGAAAATTCTTCCCCAATAATTACTGATAAATAGCAATGGTTTGTTAAATCATGATATGCCTCTTTTATAAGATAAATAACTTTACTTAGAAGAACATCATAGTTGGAATTTTCTTCTATAAAGTTATCTAAATCAATTACTATGAGTCCTTTGTTTCTAGATACTTGAGATTTGTGGAAGTGCTGAAGGTGATCGAAATAATTATAAAAATATTTCTCTCTACAATTTTTGTTAAGTGCTTTATGAACGATTTCTTCGGGTATACAATGATAAATGTATGAGCAAAAAATCGAACTAATTACATCAAGATATTTTTTCTCATCTTTTAAATAATCATCCAAGTTAATAAAGTCTCTGTTCTTCAATACTTCAACTTCTTTTGAGATTTTTAATAGACTAGAAAATTCTTTTTGGGGATGAAAATTATCACGAAACCATAGACTAAAATCAATGTCAGGGTGATTAATAACTTCTTCTATATTTAGCTTTTGATGATAGTTGAAAATCTTCTTCTGTTCTGCTGCTCGATCAATAAAAAATCGATATACATCTCTGTTTAAGTTTAGTCTTTCGTTAATCAGAAAAATCAAAGAACTTTTTATCTGACTTTCAGGGCGAATATACTCCAGTGAAAATAGAGATAAATATCCTTCTAGTTCTTGTAGTAAATCCTCAGAAGGTTCCCAACTCGTCAAATTCCATTTCTGGAAATGAGCGATCAGTTTATTAATTAGCATTTTGAATTGTTAATTGACTCCAAACACTTATTTGTATTTATGCGACTTTCGCATATTTCTTCTTTTGTGTCAAGCTTCAAGGCAACACTATCTCAATGCCAATTTCGCATGGCTTTACCAGATAATTCTAATGACTCAAATGACTCAGAGGTCACCATTGTCTATTCAGACTCGAATAGAGTGAATCAAAAGACTATCTTTCGAGATGAGTACACCCGTTTGATTTGTATTTTAAGGGATATGCGAGAGAATCGAAGGCTTTCTCAGGCTGAACTTGGAATGCTAGTCGGTCAAGACCAATCTTTCGTTTCCAAGTACGAGAACCGAGTTCGTAGGCTTGATTTTTTAGAGACTTTAGATATTTGTCGTGTACTCGAAATTGACATTCACAAGCTCATAAACGAATTAAAAAATAATGAAAATCGGTAAATACCCAGATAACAGTAAGGAATGGTCTGAAGAAAATTGGCATAACTTTTTGCTTGATTTAATCAATAGTAATTTAATCACATACAGAGAATTAACTTCTCTATTGTTAGGACATTTGAATCCTTCGCAGGTTGGAACTTCCATAGCAAGTAAAAAAACTTTTCAAAGTCACTATCCTCCACGTGAATGTTGGCAAGCAGTAAGGCAATGGCACTTTGATCAAAGTGGTAGATGTTTAAATTGTGGAACACGACTTGAACTACAAGCCGATCATATAATACCTCGGCAAGCTCTAAGTGATGATGCTGATAAACTAGAAAATATGACTCTACGTTGTCGGCGATGTAATGTTATTCGCCGTCCTTCTCATACAAAAGGTGGGCTAACTGATTTAACAGCAGAAGCTGGGCTGATGTGGTTACTTTTCACTAAGCAACCGACAACTTATCAAGAGTTTAAGACGCTTTGTAGAAACTATGGCATGACTATGGCAGATATTAGATTCCAGGAAGCATGGGCAATGGCTAAGTGGCTAGAGAAGGAAAACAAGTATTCTATAAGTGATGAATCTCTATATTAGTGCGATCGCTGATCTTGTAGGGTGCATTAAATGAAATGTAATGCACCTCATTGTTGTTGAATGATTGTTATTTATGCGTTACGCTGCGCTAACACATCCTACTTTTTTAGTCTTTGGCAGAGATTAGGCAAGCGAAAGGGGGTCGGCTTCGTTGTTAAGTCCACAGAGATTATTGGCGATCGCCTTCTAAAACACATTAAATCATTCGAGAATATTTGTTGTTGGTTGGAATAGCAATAGCGAAGCGCTCCGTAGGAATCGCCCCTTACAAAACTGAGAAGATGATTGTTGAGGCGATCGTATTGACATTAGTAATAAAAGCTGCGGTAATATGCCATTAAAGCAAGAATTAAACCGCAGTTGCGGGATAATACATACTTAGATGTACTCTTAGATATCTAGTCCAGAAGCCAGTTTTCCCTCGCCAGTAAGCAACAGTCAGAGATTAGACCGCCTTGAATACTATTGTCTGTAGACTCAGAGCCTCTTCTTCTGAGAGCATATTAAAATGACAGACATTAACAAGGCTTTGGGTCAAGTTCTAGTTAAGTACAGGACACTAGCGAAGATTTCACAAGAAGAGCTTGCTGACAGAGCTGGTATACATCGTACCTATGTCAGCCAGATAGAACGTGGCTTGAAATCACCCACATTGTCTGTCTTGTTTCAGATATCAATATCTCTAAACACTACTGCCAGTGTTTTGATAGCTGAAGTTGAACAGGCATTAAATGACATACATTATTAATTCTAATTTCAATATTTTTTGTGGACTTAAAGTAAATTCTCAGTATATAGAGTCTGCACTACATCAAACAAATGAATTTTTAGAAACCATTCCTTCAAGTGTTTATAAAAATATTGATTATAAAACTACAAGTTCGATTGTTGATTCGATGTTTTGCCAGTCTATAGCAGGAGCAGCAGAGGCAATAGTTAACCCTATAGAGAAGGGACATCCTGATGTTATCCCAAAGGAAGGGGAAAACTCATCGGAGAAAGAACTGCGCAATTATCCTGTTGGCTTAGAGATTAAATGTACGGTTGGAAACATAACTAAAGGTGCAAATCTCAGAGCAGGACAACCAAGAATCAATTCTTTGGAAGGGATCACTTGGCAGGCTCATCATCAAGAGGTCAAAGAATTATTGGGATTAGTCTGGGACTTTGTAAAAAGTGAACACGAATTTAACTATCCAAAAGTTACAGCCATTTTTTACGCAAATAATCTGTTCACAGATGATTGGGGAAATATTAGTGGGACAGAAGGTGGAAATACTAAAGTAACGGGTATGAAAGTAAGTGGCAAAGAGAAAATGGGTCAAGGCTGGGTAGCTTTAATTGATGACCATCTATACAGAAAGATTTATCAGAGAATTATGAAATTTTCTGTTTAGCGCAAAGCCGAAAAAAGTTCAAGTTGCTCATCACCTTTATCCGACTGATAGTAGATAACTTCCTTGCTAGTTTTTCCTGCTACACCCTTTAGATATAGCAATGGTTTGAACGGCAGATAATCACCACAATGTCCTTCACAAAATATAATTTCTCCTTTCCTTTTTCTTGACCATTTTGCTAATTTCTCATAGTCAATAAGTTTACTTCCATACCGATAACCCTTACCAGCTTCATCTTTATAGGGTGGATCGATAAACCAAGTGGCTTCTATATCGGGGGCTAATGTGTAATCTCCGCTGATAATGTTCCAGTGCTTAATCTTAAACAAGTTTTCGGACATACATCGCTTACTAATCTCCCAGTTTCTAGCCAGAATAGGAGTGACTTTAATAGTCTTATAGTGAAATGCCATTTTCGTAGCAGCATGAATAATGTGAAGGAATTCGGAACTTTTTTCGCCAATCTCTAAATCAGGCAGACTTTTGATTGTAAGTGGTGTTGCCTCGTCAATCAACCATTTCCAAATCTCAGAAACACGCTCGTCTCTTTCCACTAAAAAAATATTCTTTTTCCAGTTGTCCCCGTACAATGAATAAGCGGCTGAACCTGCAAACGGTTCAACGATAGCCTCAAAATTAGGAGACGGGTAGTGCTTTGCTATTTGCTTTTTTCTGCCGTAGTAGTAGAACATCTGCCTTCAAAATCTTTGAACACTATAGTATTAGAAAAAGGGGCAGAAGTCAAGTGCTTTGTGCAAAAGGACTAGTCTGCCTTGCCTTGCTACACTTTAACCAGTACGTATAACACTGCATTGGTGCAGATGGAACAGAGGTTATCGGTGAGAGTTCGAGATCATCTGCCGCTGCACAACTTCACCGTTATACTGAATTGATAAGTCCGTTGAAGTTGTCTGTTTCAGCGAAGATTAGGCAAGCGAAGATGGTCGGTTTCGTTGTTCAGTTCCGAGAGATTATTGGCGATCGCCTTCTAAAACTCATCAAATCATTTGAGAATATTTGTGGTTGGGTGAAATAGCGATAGCGAAGCGCTCCGTAGGAATCGCCTAAAGCAAACTTGAGAAGATGATCGTTGAGGCGATCGCTTTCTAAAACAAAACAAATCATTTGAGAATATTTGTTGTTGAGTGAAATAGCGATAGCGAAGCGCTCCGTAGGAATCGCCTAATCGCAAACTTGAGAAGATGATTGTTACAGCACTTCCGGCGGCTATGAGGTACATTCCCAAAGCTGAAAGCTATGATAGGAGAGGGGCAAGAGGAAAAAAACTGTATTGCATAATAGCCGGAAGCGCTGTAACATCTGGAGCAAGTAGAGTGGGCAATGCCAATTCTATTGATCTGTAAGGTATTATAGAGTAGTTCAAGGAGTAGCGATCGGGAGCCAGCGTATGCAAGCGATTCTTTTAAGCCGTGAAGAAGTTGCTCAACGTGCAGAACAACTTTACGAGAGCAGAATCCGCCAAGAAGTGGAAATTGAAGCAAATATTGGCAAAATAGTCATCATTGACATTGAGACAGGTGACTATAAGGTTGATGAAAATAGCTTATGCGCTGCTGACTACTTGAGCGAGAAACATCCCAATGCTCGACTTTTCGGGATCAAAATCGGGTATAACGTCGGTGCGGCTTTTGGTGGTGGTGTCATGGAGCGCGTGGTCAGGTGATTTCAGGTATTGTGGCAGATGAGCACGCGATTATTACCATCCCATTTCGGATTCCCAATCGCGCTGACTTCCTGATTGAGTTTGTAGTGGACACAGGATTTACCGATGAGCTTCGTCTGCCACCAGAAGCAGTCTCGTTACTGAATCTTCCTTTCAAACATGATATGCGTGTGAATTTAGCAGATAATAGCAGTGTTATTCTGCCAGTCCATAAAGCAATTATTCTTTGGAACGGAGAAGAGCGCGAGGCTCGTGTGTTCGCTACAGGACGGCGACCTCTGGTTGGGACTGCTCTGCTTGACGAGCATGAACTTGTGATCCAGTTTACAGAAGGTGGATTGGTCACAATTGATGATATGTAGTTCTCAAGAGTGGTGCAAACGTAGGCTAACTTGGTCGTTATGCAGAACCGATCGCTCCGTTTAAGTTATCTGATTTCATCCGAAATTAAGCAAGCAAAAATAGTTGGCTTCGTTGTTGAGTTCGGAGAGATTATTGAGCGATCGCCCTCTAAAACACATCAAATCATTTGAGAATATTTGTTGTTGAGTGAAATAGCGATAGCGAAGCGCTCCGTAGGAATCGCCACTACAATTTTATGCAAACTTCTCTAAATAGGCTGTAAGATAAATCTAATTGGTTGGCTGAGAATATTCCTATGGTTGTTACACTTCCTATCTCTAAAACAATTTTGACAATTGCAGACATTGAGAACAAATTTCAACTCATGCCTTCTGTTGAGCCAACATTTTTTAGGGAATGGCAGAATGATTTACCCGAACTAACTGGGATTGAAAAAGCAACCCTCGATCGCCTATTGGTGAGATTTACAGGACATAGAAGGCGGGGTATTTTAGCAGAAGGTGCTGTTGACAAGCTAATAATTTCGCCTCTTTTAGATTTAGTTGGTTTTTATGAGCCTGAATATGAAGTACGAACTGAAGAATCCGTTGAATTTGCGCTAGAAGGTGATGAAGAAGTTTTGCGCGGGAGAATTGACACTTTAATACTGCGCGATCGCATCTGGGTATTGGTAATTGAGGCAAAACGCACGATTATGGCTTCCTTAGCATTGCCACAAGCTCTGTCCTACATGATGTGCAATCCAGAACCAGAGCTTCCATCTTTCGGGCTAATTACTAATGGAGATGAGTTTATTTTTGTGAAGGCGATCGCCAAGCCAATTCCTTTATACAGTGCTTCGAGATTGTATTCACTATTTTTCCCTACCGGTAGTCAAGATTTGTTTGAAGTATTTCGTGTTTTAAAACAGCTTAAAATGAACGATCTTCGCTGATCATTAGCATCTTAGCTATATATTTCTGAGAGTATCAGCGATAGCGAAGCGCTCCGTAGGAATCGCTCTTTAACAAATTATTTGAGAATATTTGTGGTTGTGTGAAATAGCGATAGCGAAGCGCTCCGTAGGAATCGCCTGATCGCAAACTTGAGAAGATGATTTTTGAGGCGATCTCATTGACCTTAATTATGGGAGTCTGAGATAATTGGCGATCGCAAAAGTTAAGAATTGAGAAGCGATCGGGGCATAACAAATCATTAGAGCGGACAAAGTTGTAATATTTTGGTTGAACGCCAACGCATTGACCTTTGGAAAGAAGGCTTCCAGTAAAACTAAGAATTGTGCCAAGCCTCTAATCGATCGAGTTGTTGAGATTGGGTTTCTAGGCGAGATGCGAGGCGATCGCAGACCAGTTCACATAGATTAAATATAATCGGATCGGCAATTTTATAATACACACTCACCCCTGACGGGTGGCGGGAAACAATTCCTGCTTGGGTAAGTATTTTTAGATGTTTAGAGACATTTGCCTGCCCTAAGTTAGTTGCAGTCATGATTTCAGTTACATTTTTAGAACCCGATTTAAGGCAACATAGCACCTGAAGGCGGCTTGCCTCAGATAGTACTTTGAAATAGTCGGCAACTTGTTCTAAGGCTTGAGGGACAACTTCGGGCATTGAAATAAGAAATATTTTAGGACAAGCAAATATTACTATATAGTGATATGGTAAAGCAATAGTTGTTATTAATAAACTCTATGGCTGCACAAATAAATCTATTAGACATCTCCGAAATCGAAGCTTTTGAGCTTAATCAAAAACTGAATTTGCAGCAAGTCATCCTGCTGGATGTTCGAGAAGCAGGTGAATATGCCAGCGAATATATTGCAGGTTCTATTTCCATGCCCCTCTCAGGTTTCGATCCATCTCAAGTCGTCCAAATGGGCGATCGCCCGTTAGTTCTTTGCTGTCAATCGGGAATGCGTTCTTCGCAAGCGGCTGAAAAATTAAGGGAATATGGATTGACAAATGTGATGCAACTCAAGGGTGGTTTATCCAGTTGGAAAGCATCAGGCTTTAAGACACAGATAGATCGCAGCGCACCGATCAGTTTGTTTCGACAAGTTCAAATCGTGGCAGGTTCCCTTGTCGCTATCGGGACGGGATTGGGCGTACTTGTATCGCCTTGGTTTTTACTTTTAAGTGGATTTGTGGGATGTGGCCTAGTATTTGCGGGGATTAGCAATACCTGTGCAATGGGAATACTCTTGGCAAAACTTCCTTATAACCAAAGAAATTAAAGATTATGAAACCAATTCGGATTTTTTATTTCTCAGATGTTCTTTGCGTCTGGGCTTATATCGCTCAAATTCGCATAGAAGAACTCAAGACTGCTTTCACAGACGATATTGAAATCGACTATCATTTCGTGCCTGTGTTTGGCAATGTTTGCGAGAAGTTAGAGAATGGATGGCGCGATCGCGGTGGTTTGGCTGGCTATAGTAATCATGTCAAAGAAATAGGGCGTAAGTTTGAGCATATTACTGTGCATTCTGATATTTGGACTCATGATATTCCTGCTTCTTCCATGTCATCCCATCTATTTTTATGCGCTGTACACTTACTCGAAGTGAAGGGAGTAGTTCCGAAATCTGACAGAGTATTAGAAAGAACGGCTTGGGCTTTCCGCGAAGCATTTTTTACTCAACTTGCCAATGTCAGCGATCGCAAGGTGCAATTGACGATCGCTGAACGCTTGAAGTTACCCATCAATGACATTAAAGCTGCGATCAATAGTGGTGAAGCCTACGCTCAACTAGCTAAAGATGCTGAATTAGTCAAAGAACATAATGTCACAGTCAGTCCGACCCTGATTTTTAATGAAGGAAGACAAAGACTCAACGGCAATGTCGGTTATCGCGTCATCGAAGCCAATATCCGTGAGTTATTACATAATCCTGCGGGAGAGCAGAGTTGGTGCTAACCCCATCTTTTAAAGATGTAATATAAACCATAGTGAGACAGGGAACTTTTTATGGCGATCGCCTTCTAAAACTCATCAAATCATTTGAGAATATTTGTAGTTGGGTGAAATAGCGATAACACTTACAAAATTGAATGGATTATGGGATGACACGGAAAATGTCTGAATCACGGATTAAATGGATTACGCTGATGTCACGGATTTCAATTTGGATATCACGGATTATAAGTGGTGTTGTAATCTGAAAATCTGTGTAATCTGGAAATCCTTTAAAATCCGTGATCGTGGTTCAGCATTGTCAACTGGATAATTGCATTCGACGCATTCCCCACCAAGCAACCCCAAACTCGGCAATTCCTAAGATCAGCATGACAATGATCAGATACCATGTGCCGAACCAACCCGAACCCCGCACGAAGATATCACGGCAGAGTTCGATGTAGTAACGCACAGGTACACAGTTCAAAGGCGCTCAAACTGGATGCGTAAAGTTGTAGGATGGTTCCTTGCTCCTTTTCTCGCACTAGAGCGATCGCAATTAGCAAGGGTGGGAAAATAGCCGGAATCACCCCATAACTCCCCGGCACAATAAACAACGATTCCTGTCGTCCAGGATTGAACCAGAGTCTGACTTGGGAAACCACCCCCAACATCTCAGATAGTTTACCTAAATGATTTTGTACAGCAGAAAGCGTTGTTCCGTCTACAGCAAGCTGTGTCACCCGTGCGTTAATCACATCGCTACAACCACGGTGATTCCCTGCGCCGTCAACCCCGCCTTCCAATTGATTTTCTGGTACTAACCGCAGTCCAGCGCTGTAATGAATATTTTCATCAACGCTCAAATCTGGATAGAGAGAGAATTGCTGAGTCAGATACCCAGTATGGTTACGGGCATCTCTGGCAGGTAATCCCAGAATTTGCGCTGTTCCCGCCGTTGCTTCCATCACACCTCCTAGAATGTTGAAAGCTGTAGTTTTTCCCGCACCATCGGGGCCAATCAGCCCAAACAATTCGCCGCGATGAATTTCTAGATCGATTCCTTGAATGGCGATGGTTTTGCCATAGTGTTTGTATAGCTTCTGAATGCGAATCGTCACATCATCCAACATCGGGGAAGGTGCGATGCCTGGGTTGGGCGTAGCCATCGCTGTAGCAACCTGCTGTCCATTCTCAAACCTGTTTGTGGAGTATTTAATCATATATTTGTTCTACCCAAAGGCAAAAAAATGAGAATGTAATATCTTTGATACAGCGATCGCATTTTTTCTAAGTTCTCTATACTTGTGCGACTACTCAACTCACCTACTATTTTGAAGAAAAGAGTGTTTGCCAATCTTGTACAAAGGACGGTGGAACCGATAGATTAATCGCCTCACCATCGATTATTGGCAATGTTAAGCTTAGGGGAATTTCTGGCTGCAACTGCGGTAACAAAGGCTGAATATCATACTCTCCTACATTAGATTCGGGAATGGATAAATCAGTAAAAATAATGCTGGAGTTATCATTAGCAGCGAGTGTTTTACCCATTGAATCAGCCAACAACAAGGGTTTACTGCGGTCAATTTCTACCACACCAGGGAAACCAACTAAACGTAATTCAAAACTACTTTTGCCATTAGGAAAAACACGTTTAAAAGCGATCACCTGCCAGTTATTCCCGTGCTGATCTTTCAAGGTTTCTCTGGATTGGTAAACCATTTGTCCTGGGGCTTCTTCCAATTGACGAATGGTAGCTCTCGCTGGTGCGATCGCCAGATTAATAGCCAACGTCCAGACTAGCATTCCGAGTATGAATGTTGCTCCAATGAAACGATAAATTGATTTCATTTTTATTCCTCTCTAAATCTATGTAAATCATCATTAATTGACGACTTTTTAAAGTGCCTTTTGAATTCCTTTCGATTCCTACTCCTAAGATGAACTGAATAGTCGTCTTACAATTAGGCTTGGATTAACATCAGGGATTTCCAAGAAATAAATTATCCAATCTTGTGGGCTAGGCAACATGAATGCCCCACAAGAAATAGTCAATAGTTGGATATTTTTTGTTTGGAAGTCCCTAAAAGCGAGGACAGGCAAAGAATCAGCGTCGAACAAAAGTTTTAATTAGCTGACGACGCTGGTTACTGATGTGCGTTAAATCAAGCCTGGTCCTTTGTGCCGCCAGTCGTGTTCTGTTGTCAATTTACCCTCCTCATCCTCAGATAACTCCTGCAACTGATGGGCACGTTCTATAACGTCCTGTGCTGCTTGCTCTTGCAAATCTCCGGGAACATTAACGTACATTTCTGGCTCGATAGGGTAGTTATTAAGCAATCCCTCTTGATCTACAGTGTAACCATCTGTTGGGTGGCTCGATTCGCCATCAGCTTGTTCATGAGAGGTATGACCGAAGTACTTGCCTTCCCGATCCCGACGTGCGGTGGATTCAGCCGGGATGATGTGCGGGTCATATTGCGGGACAGATTGTTGGGAATCATCTTGATTGCTCATTGTAATATTCCTTTGTAGTTTCTCTTCAATATTTTTGGCAGTTGTCTTGTTCTCATTTTTCAAGCGCATCATGCGCTCCTTATTGAATATGAGGACTACTCGATCTGAATTAACAACTCTGGTCTCTATTGTTATGACAGACTGTTGTTTGATTTCCTGATTGAATTGATTAACTACGATATAAACCTTAGGAAAAACAGTTTTTTAATAAAACTCTAGTTAAACTCTTTATTTGTGGTAATTGCATCCTACTTTTGCAAAGGTTCTCCTGCTGCTTTCCAACCTTGAATGCTAGGAGGAAAACCATGCACGTTAGTACGTCCTAACATTTGCAAAGTCATAACTCCCATTGCTGTTCGATAGCCCGTTGTGCAATAGAGAACTACAGGGCGATCTTGGGGAATTTTGTCAAGATTGGCAATTAAGGTTTGCAAGGGGATATTAATGGCGTTGGGAATGTGACCGGAGTTATATTCAGAAGGCTGTCTAACATCAATTAATGCTGCATTATCGTTTTTGATAATATTTTTGAGAGCTTCTGTATTTGCGATCGCGTAATAATCGCTAGGAAGAGAAGTCAAAAAATGCTCGATCACTTCCGAGAGTTGAGTTTGGGGCATCGAACCAGCAGATGCGACGGGCGTAGCCATCGCCAAAATACAAATGAATGATAATGTTCCCAGCAATAATGTAATAAAAAATTTCTTCATAATTTTGATCCTCAAAACACGGACAGGCAGTAAATAAAATTTAGCAACCCAAGTTGCGGGTTAATTATAGCCATATTTCTTGATGAACCAAATTTTGACAAATTGAGTCAAGACGCAATAACAAGTGAGGATTAAAAATAACCAGAGAAAATAAACGGCTGGTAAGGGAACAAACCCTAAACTGGCTGCAATGGGTGAAAAGGGTAGATATATGGCGACTCCCATCACTGTAGCGGTGATCAGCAGCATAGGTAAAGAAGCCCGACTTTGGAAAAAAGGCACTTTAGGCGTGCGAATGACATGGACAATCAGTGTTTGAGTCATCAAGCTTTCCACAAACCAACCCGTTTGGAACAACGCTTGATGCTCTACAGAGGTTGCCCCAAAGACAAACCACATCAGGGCATAGGTGCAATAGTCGAAAATGGAGCTAATCGGACCGATGAAGATCATAAATCGCCGGATATTCGCAATTTCCCACTTCGGCGGTTTGATTAGGGCTTCTTGATCCACATCATCGAAGGGGATGCCCGTTTGCGAAAAGTCGTAAAGAAGATTATTGATCAATATCTGCACTGGTTGCATTGGTAAAAATGGCAGCAGCGCACTCGCACCCAAGACGCTAAACATATTGCCAAAGTTAGAGCTAGTACCCATTCTGATATATTTGATGATGTTGGCAAATGTCTTACGACCTTCGGTTACTCCAGATTCTAGGACTAACAAGTTTTTTTCTAATAAAATTATGTCTGCGGACTCTTTAGCAATATCAACTGCCGTATCAACTGAAATACCTACATCTGCCTCCCGCAAAGCTGCCGCATCATTGATGCCATCTCCCATATATCCGACAATGTTGCCTTTTTTTCGCAGCACTTGAATAACTTTGGCTTTTTGGGTGGGAGAGAATTTGGCAAAAATGGTTGTGGTTGCAGCAGCCTTAGCTAATTCATCATCCGATAAAGAGTCAATATCGCTACCTAATAAGACATTTTGAACTGGCATCCCCACATCTTTGCAGATTTTTCGAGTAATGATCTCATTGTCTCCGGTGATGATTTTTACATCAACTCCATTGCGCTTGAGAGCTTTAATCGCCTGGGCTGCGGAATCTTTGGGCGGATCGAGAAACGCAATGTTGCCCAACAAAACCAAATCTTTTTCATCGGCGATCGCATAATGTAATTGATCCGGTGGCATGACTTTATATGCCACGGCGATTACCCGTAACCCCTCAGAATTTAGCTTTTGTTGTAAGTCTGCAACTTTGGTATGGACTGACTCATCTATTGGCAAAACCTTGTCATTGACTTTGAGTTGCGTGCAGACTTTGAGGACTTCTTCAACAGCACCTTTGCAAATCAGTATGTGCTGTTTTCCCATTTCTTCAACGACAACAGACATCCGACGACGCACAAAGTCAAAGGGAATTTCATCAAATTTCTGGTAGTTTGTTTCAATATTTAAAGCTTTAAGTTCTTCATTGTGATCGAGAACGGCGACATCTAATAAATTTTTTAAGCCAGTCTGGTAAAAGCTATTGAGATAAGCATACTTTAGGACATCGGTGCTTTCTTGACCGTAGGGATCTAGATGCCTCTGCAAAACGATTTTGTCTTGGGTTAAGGTGCCTGTTTTGTCAGTACAAAGAATATTCATCGAGCCAAAGTCTTGAATAGCATCAATGTTTTTGACAATAACCTTTTTGGCAGACATAGCGATCGCACCCTTCGCCAAATTTGCTGTGACAATCACAGGCAACATTTCTGGAGCCAGCCCTACAGCAACCGATAAAGCGAATGTGAATGCCTCAATCCAATTGCCTTTAACCACTCCATTGATCACAAAGACGAGGGGAGCCATAATCATCATAAAGCGCACCAGCAGCACGGTTACGCCATTCACACCTTTGTTAAAGCTTGTTCGTACTTTGTGTCCGCTAACGGTTTTAGCCAGGGATGCTAGATAAGTATGACTACCTGTTTCTGCGACAACGGCTGTTCCTGAACCACTGACAACCGCAGTACCCATGAAACAGAGATTAACTAACTCCAATGGGTTTTTCTCCTTGTCATCGGGGAGTTCTGGGTGTTTTTCAGAGGGTAGAGACTCCCCAGTGAGAGTTGACTGACTGAGAAATAAATCCTTTGTCGCAATCAGCCTGACATCGGCTGGAATCATATCTCCGGCTGAAAGAAAGATGATATCACCAGGTACCAGCAACTTTACTGCAATTTCTTTTCCGGCTATGATTCCCTTCTCTTTTTTCGGTGCAGCATCTTTATTGGTATCTTTACGGCTCACCGTTGCCGTTGAACTTACCATTTCCCGCAGCTTTTCGGCAGCTTTGTTCGACTGAAATTCTTGGGAAAAGCGCAGCAACCCACCGAAAACTACCATCGCAAAAATGATGGAAGCGCCTACCAGACTCCCAGTTAATAGCGAAACTGTCGCCAGAACAATCAGTAAAAGCGAGAGGGGATTCGTTACCGTTTTCAGCAGTTGGATATACCATGCGATCGCTTTTTCGCGGGCGATCTCATTCAGCCCAGATTTCTCTAATCGCCGCTTGGCTTCAGCCTCAGTCAGTCCTTCTAGGGAAGTATCGAATAAGTGCAGCACTCCATCCACATCCAGCCGAGCAATATCTATGAGCGCTTTAGATGAATCCACAGACGGGCTAGCTCTCGTTTCAGGCTTTTTGGATGTTGTATTGGCAGTCTGACTTAATTGCTTCATAAAATGATTTTCTTTGGCTGTTCCAAAATGAGGGGATGACTGGAGGCATAGATTCACTACCCAAATTTTTTAAACCTGAACAGATAACCTTACTCATCTGCTACTGTGAGGGACTACCGTTTGATTTACTGCATGAATTAATTGATTACGATATAAATGGCATTCATATTGTTTGCCTTGCAACGTCTAACGTTGTCGCTGTTTTTATATTTTTATGATAACAGCTATATTTTTCTAAAAAAGTATCACATCAAATCTCATTCTTTTGATATAGCATTTTTTTAAGTTGCTATTCTAGAAAAAAGTAAATTTATATCTGACATTTTTCTTACTTTTTATATTGTAATCAAACAAATAACCCTATAAATCAAACAACACTATGTCATGGTGAACCAAACCTCTGGATTTTGATGAGTTCCTTGCTGTGCTTCTTTGTTTAGCAATTTGCCAATAGTTATCATCTGCGAACGGCTTGCCGTCTGCGACAGCAATCGCTTAACGGATTTTGGGTAATCTCCCTATAAACGGAGAAAGAAGTCTTGAAAAGCAGTTAGAAAAGGCATATAGGACTCCTATTTTATTTTTGAACAAAATTAGGTATTGTAGGGTGTGTTAGAACGAAGTTCGTAACGCACCATTATCAAGGGTTTGGTGCCGTACTCTCCTTGCTAACACAACGCCAGTTCGCTCAAGTCGGGAAACCCGCCCACACGACTGGCT
>JBBSCU010000102.1:0-16765 GCA_038249935.1 Chroococcales cyanobacterium | reverse complement strand
CTCGCTCTCATCTCCTTGGCCATCTGGAATACAGTGCTGGGGTATGTATTGGCTTACTGTTCTAGTAGTGAGGGTAACTATGAGTGATAGCTATCTCTATATCATCATCGCCCTGTTGCCGTTGGCTGCGTGTATGGTGGTATTTCAGGTCAATCCCTATCATGCGCTAGTAATTCGCGGCATATTGGGAGCGATCGCGGCAATGGTATATGCGGTTTTAGGAGCGCCAGATGTTGCTTTAACTGAAGCCTTGGTGGGTACTATGCTGGCAATTACCCTTTACGCGATCGCAGTGCGTTCATCCTTGGTGATGCGTCTTGGCTTGGTCAAAGACGAGGCAAATGGCGAACAGCATTTTGGGCAACTGATGGATGACTTACGCACAATTTTTCGCAAACGCCAAATGCGTCTAGAACTGGTACCCTACCCAAATACCCAAGCTTTGGAACGGGCGCTGATGGATAAAGAAGTCCATGCCACCTGTGTCAGACGAGAACACGCTGATCCAGTCCAGGCAACCAGTGAGGACGAAAAACAACTTTATCACACCGCCATTAGGGTGAAACGCATCTATGAGATTATGCAAACTGAACTTACATCACCAGCGACAATCCTGAGTTATGTAAGTACACCAGCTGAAGGGGAGAAGCATAAATGAAATGGATCTACATTGCAGCAGGGATAGCGCTGTTTGTAAAAATGCTCGTCTTGCCGAATTCAGCGCCAGTCGTACCAGATTTCTCGATCGTTGAATCGATTGTTAAAGATGGTGGCATACCCAATGCGGTAACAGTGATCATTCTCAGGAATCGTTTGTATGACACGATCTTCGAGGTGGTGGTATTTACGATCGCAATTATGGGAGTTAATTTTCTGCTGGCGAATGAACAGCCGTCCTGCGCGATCTATCGTTTCACAGATCAACCATCCATTGTGCTGGCACGTCTGGGAGCAACTATTGCCGCGTTGGTAAGTATCGAACTAGCTATTAGGGGGCATCTCAGCCCTGGCGGGGGTTTTGCGGCTGGAGTCGCAGGTGGAACTGCGATCGGGTTGATTGCGATTACCTCTTCACCAGACTGGATGCAAGGGATTTACCAGCGTTACCACGCCGCTACATGGGAGAAGGTTTCGGTTCTTGTTTTCATTGTACTGGCGGCTATAACTCTGACTGGAGTTGAGTTACCGCACGGGGAAATGGGCGCACTTTTGAGTGGGGGGATTGTCCCCTTGCTGAATATTCTAGTTGCAGTCAAAGTTGCGTTGGGGTCGTGGGCGGTGATTTTGGTTTTTATTCGTTATCGAGGATTGTTGTAACCCACATTCCGCACCCTTGACTGTCACAATCGGTTATTACGGAAGTAAATTCATGAAAAAAGAGTAAAAAATTACATTTATCTCTAAAAAAACACATTTTGAAAAGAAAAATTTATCAGATGTATTCTCAATATTGAAATATCCACCGCATGGCAATACTGCTCGGTTAAGCCTCTTTTAGGGATTATAGACAACGCTATTTCAAGGGTTTTAGCCTACTTTATTTCCTTAACCGAGCAGTATTGGGTTGGAGACTGGCATGAAAACCTCAAGCCCCAATGACAGACAGGATATCTATTGCCATTTAGGGTAAAGCGATGTCTACAACGGGCTACGCCTACGCTACTAACCATAATCCTGTTCAAAAGTTAACTATTGCTTGCAGTTTCTTCACCTGACATTGCTATTCACAATTTATATCTTTCTAAAGGATGATAAGAACCCGTAGTAATATCGATACCATACTTTCTAAGTGCCAGATATCAGATTATAGGAGGTTGTAAAGTACGACTTAAATTTTTTATGGAAGAATCCTTGCCTATTACGATTTTGATAAGTGTAACTGTTGTAGCTGGTATTGCTGCTCAAGTTTTAGCTGGTTATTTTCATATACCTAGCATAGTCTTGCTACTTCTATTCGGGATTCTTCTGGGACGAGATGGTTTGACTTTTTTAGATCCATCTTTATTAGGTGTTGGTTTAGAAGTTGTGGTTTCCCTATCAGTGGCATTGATTTTATTTGAAGGCGGTTTAAATCTACAGCTAGGAGAGTTAAAAGAGGTTTCTACCAGTCTTCGCAATCTTGTCACTTTGGGAGTACTAATTACGTTTGTGGGTGCTGGAATAGCTGCACACTGGTTAAGTGAATTTCCTTGGCCAATTGCTTTTCTTTATGCCTCTTTGGTAGTTGTGACAGGCCCAACAGTTATTAATCCACTCCTCAAACAAATTGGTGTAGAAAAACAAGTTTCAACACTTTTAGAAGGGGAGGGTGTTTTTATAGATCCAATTGGTGCAATTTTAGCTGTGATTGTGCTTAACTTTGTTTTGAGTGGAAATGTACAGCCACTCATTTTAGTTAAGGCCTTGGTTTTGCGTTTGGGTATAGGCGTAGCTCTTGGTTTAGGAGGAGGTTGGTTGCTTTCTAAACTTCTCAAACAGGATAAATTTCTGTCCCAAGAGTTAAGAAATCTTGTTGTTTTAGCTAGTGTCTGGGGTTTATTTAGTTTGGCACAGGTTCTGCGTAGTGAATCTGGTCTAGTAGTTGCTGTAGTTATGGGGATAGTTTTAAAAGCTAGTAACCTCCCTTCAGAGTCTTTACTGCGTCAGTTTAATGAACAGTTGAGCATTTTAGCTAATTCTGTTTTGTTTATCTTGTTAGCAGCAGACTTATCAATTGCAAGTGTTTTCGCATTGGGTTGGGGTAGTGTTCTAACAGTTTTAGTATTAATGGTGATAGTGCGTCCCATTGACATTTTAATATCTACCTGGAATCAAGGTTTGAAGTGGCAACAGCAGTTATTTTTATCTTGGGTTGCTCCCCGTGGAATTGTAGCTGCTTCTTTAGCTTCTTTGTTTGCAGTTTCACTTACAAAACAGGGTATTAATGGTGGTGATTCAATTAAAGCCTTAGTATTTTTAACGATTATAATAACAGTTTTTTTCCAAGGTTTAACAGCTCCTTGGATCGCCAGTCTGCTAAACTTACGTTTAATAAGTCAAACTGAACAGGAGTATTCGCAACCAGCTAGTGAAGCTAATACCAATTCACTAAAATTCTGAAACAGATGTAAACCCTCAAAGACAAGTATCTCTAAGTTTTTTATTTGCGAATTGTGAATTGGTATAAGTCGGGGGATATTTCACTAGCAATTATCTCAAAGCCATTTAGGACTGCTACTAACTCCCGGTAATCTGCTGTACCGTAGGTTCTATTTTATCTACAACCGCTTTTGGCAGGGGTACATATCCTAGCTCTTCGCTGAATTTTTGACACTCATTCAATGCATATTCAACAACATTTTGCAGAGTTTTAGCTTTTTGTTGGTCTTGGTACTGGTCGTAAACTAGAAGCCAGGTGTAGGTTACGATCGGATAAGATTGTTCTCCCTCTGGATCTCTAGCAAAAGAAACTAAGTTTTCTGGTAATTTTATTGACTTCAACGCATTAGCAGATGTCTCGGATGAAGCAACAACATAATTGCCTGAATTATTTTCTAAGGCAGCAAAAGGAACCTTATTCTGCTTGGCGTAGCCGTATTCTACATAGCCGATTGCCCCTTGGGTTTGTTTAATCTGAGCAGTAATTCCCTCATTACCTTTAGAACCAACACCCGCAGGCCAGCTTACAGTTTTATCTGCACCAACTTTACTTTTCCATTGGGGGCTAATTTCGCTTAAGTGTTCCGTGAAAACGGCTGTAGTACCGCTACCATCAGAACGATGCACGACTGTAATCGGTAAATCGGGTAAATTCACACCGGGATTTGCTTGAGCAATTTGTGGGTTATTCCAATTTTTGATTTCTCCTAGAAAGATTGCCGGGTAGATTTCCCGTGACAATCTAATCGGCTTTTCTACACCAGGTAAGTTGTATGCAAGTACAATCGCTCCCGCAGTTAAGGGAATTGTCAGTGCCCCGCGCTTAATTTTTTGTCTTTCTTCTTTGGTAATAGCCACGTCGCTAGCACCAAAATCCACTGTTCCTTGTGTAAACTGCTGTACGCCAGCACCGCTACCGACGGATTGATAGCTAACCCTTATATTAGGATTTTGCTGATTGTACTCATTAAAACAGCGCTGGTAAAAGGGAGCAGGAAAACTTGCTCCAGCCCCAACGAGGGAGACATTATCACCACCCGCGTTAGCATTTGGTGAAGAATTGTTAGCATTTGGTGAAGAATTGTCAGCAGTTGGTGGTTGACAGGCAGTAGTACCCAAGAAGATGGCAACTAAGGGTAGAAAAAAAGCTCGTCGCATCGAAAAAAGTTGAGTCAGCATAAGATGTATTTCGGGTTTTACAGTAACGTCAGTGTAGCTTTCCAAAAACCTATTAGAAGTTTAAAAATGGCTGTCTCTGATTAGGAGATGAAATTAACTATTAGTCGGTTGTCCCTTAACCAAAGCGACCGCTCACATACTGTTTGGTAGATACTTCCTGAGGACTTTCAAAAATAGTCTCTGTTTTGTCGTACTCAACTAAGTAACCAAATCGCTTACCGTTTTCCCCTGCCTTTGCATTGAAGAAAGCAGTGAAATCTGATATGCGCGTGGCTTGTTGCATATTGTGAGTCACAATGACAATAGTGTAGTCCTGCTTCAGTTCGCGAATTAGTTCTTCCACGCTCTCAGTAGATATTGGATCGAGAGAGGAAGCAGGTTCGTCCATCAAGACGACTTCTGGCTTGAGTGCGATCGCCCGCGCAATACATAAACGCTGTTGTTGTCCGCCAGAGAGCGATAAACCATTGGTTTTTAGTTTATCTTTGACTTCATTCCACAATGCTGCTCGCTGGAGCGATCGCTCCACTAATTCATCCATGTCGCCTTTGAAACCATTAATTCTAGCCCCGTAGGCAATGTTTTCATAAATCGATTTCGGGAAAGGATTTGGCTTTTGGAATACCATACCAATCCGTCGCCGCACCGCCACAGGATCGATTTTTGATCCATAAAGGTCTTTCCCACGGTAAATCACTTTACCTTCTACTCGACAGCCATCAATTAGGTCATTGAGCCGATTAAAACAGCGAATTAGCGTACTTTTACCGCAACCAGAAGGGCCAATTAAGGCAGTGACGCTGTTTTTCAGGATATCCATTGAAACTTCTTGCAATGCCAAAGTTTCGCCATAGTAGACGCTCACTTTTTTTGCCTGCAAAACCGTTTCACTCGAATCTGCGTGCTTTGGCTTGGCAGGAGGGCCGTTGGTTTGATGATTTTCATCCTGATTTCTAGAATGCATAACGATTGAGGAGGTTGGAAGGATAATTAAAAGGTTTTGAATTAGCTAGTTTTTTGGCTAGTAGTTTAGTATGTGGTTTTACTGGCTACCCAACGAGCGAGAATACTAGTTAGCAAAATCATCAGCACTAGAATGAGCGAAGCTGCCCAGGCAAGTTCCTGCTGATTTTCATAAGGTAAACCAGCGAAGTTGTAGATTAAGACTGATAGAGTGGGAACTGGCTCCCATATACCGCGAGGCCAGAATTGGGTAAACAAAGCTGTAAAAATCAGAGGTGCAGTTTCTCCTGCGGCACGGGCGATCGCTAAAGTTACTCCTGTGGCGATCGCTCCCATAGCAGCAGGTAGTACTATCTGCAATACAGTCTGGAAGTTAGAAGACCCTACACCTACTGATGCCCACCGCACCTCTTGCGGTACAAGTTGCAAAGATTCATCAGCCGTTCGTACCACAATAGGCAACATGAGAATGGCAAGGGCAAATCCCCCCGCAACCGCAGAGTAAGTACCTGTTGTGACAACAATTACTCCATAGGCAAAGATGCCAACAATGATCGAAGGAACACCGCTCAAGACATTGGTGGCAAAACGAACCCATCTACCTATCCCACCAGAGCTAAATTCTGACAAATAGACTGCTGCAAGAACGCCAAAGGGAATGCTAATGGCAGCAGCAATTCCCACCACAATCAGCGTTCCCACAATGGCAGGGGCAATGCCTCCTCCTTGTTGAAGCGCTGCTGGTATCGATCCAGTAAATAGTTCGAGATTGAGTCGATTGGCTCCCCTGATAATGACAAAGCCAATTACTAAAAATAAGGGTAGCAGCGCAATAGCTAGCAGTAAAAATGCTAATATCGTCAATGCCAAATCAATCGCTGTTCTGGGAGTAGAGTAAGAGCGCTCCATTTTAGGAGTAGGGAATTCATCAGAATGCCCATCCTGGGTACTAGCTGTCATAGTAGAATATTCTCCTTTATTAGCGATCGGTTACTTTTTATTCAAAGTTAATCGCTAATGATAAATAACCAATGACCAATGACCAATTAGTATTTTTTCACTTTTTGAATAATCCAATATGCCACGATGTTAACTATAAGTGTGATCACAAATAGCACTAATCCGGCATAGAATAAAGAAGCTCTTTGTAGACCACTTGCTTCTGCAAATTGATTGGCTAACAGGGAGGCAATTGTATTTGCTGGCGCTAGGATTGAAAAACTTAGATCGTTACTATTACCAATTACCAAAGTGACAGCAATTGTCTCTCCCAGCGCTCGACCTAATGCCAACATTGTGCCACCAATAATGCCAGAAAATGCTGCTGGTATGAGTACGCTAAAAATTGTTTGCCAGCGCGTAGCTCCTACACCATAAGATCCCCAGCGCAACTCATTAGGTAGAGCGGCAAGAGAATCGCGAGCGATAGTTGCAAGGATGGGCAAAATCATAATTGCCAAGATGATCCCAGCCGGGAACATACCTGGGCCTATGTATCGTGTGGAAAACAGGGGTATGTAACTAAAGTTCTCGTGGAGCCATCTACCGATAGGTTGCAGAAACGGAATCAAGACAAAAATGCCCCACAATCCGTAGACGACGCTAGGAATGGCTGCCAGCAGCTCCACCAAAAAAGTGAGTGGAGTCCGAATGGATAACGGCAAAAAATTCTCGCTGAGGACGATCGCAGATGCCACACCAATGGGGAAAGCTACAAGCAGCGCAATCAGAGAACTCACAACTGTGCCATAAGCCATAGGAAGCACGCCATAAATGCCCTTTACAGGATTCCAAGCAGAAGTTGTGAGAAACTCTAATCCAAGCTGTTGAATAGCAGGTATTGAATTCCAAGCAACTTGCCCTGCTATCCATAGCAGAAGTCCCGCCACAGCTATTGCTAGTATTCGCGTCCCCCAAAGAAAGATTTGGTCAATTGCCTTTTCAGTTCCAGACCGCGCTTCTTGCGCTGTCATTTGAGAATCACTGGTTGTGGAAGTCATCAACTACCTCCATTATTGAGCATTTTGGTTGTTGATAGGAGTACGAACAACATATTGATTAGCAGGTGAATTAGTAGGAAGTGGTTCTATTTTTCCTTGGGAAACTAAAGTTTGATAAACTAAAGCTGTAATTTCTCCCCTAGTTGCAGGTTTACTTGGATTAAGAACTTTGAGTTTTGGATAGTTGACCACTATATTTGCTTTAGTTGCTGCTGCTATATCTCCAACTGCATATTGCGGAATCTGATTAGCATCGGCGTAAATGTTAGTAATAATAAATGATGCAGGACGATTAAGATTCACAGCATTAGCTGTTACAGCCTGGGCTTTTGGTATTAATAACGGTTGCATCAAAGTAGTAAATGCAAGGGGCATGAGAATACGTCTTTTTACAGCTTTTCGTGTGGTTTGTTCAGGAACTACTCTCTGCGCGACTGTAGGGACGGTAACTGCTGATGCACTAGTAGTTAAATTTAAACCTTTATTTAAGGCAACTATTGCCTCAACTTTAGAAACTGATTGATTGGGACGAAAGTAACCACCAGGATAACCCGACATAAATCCTTGTTGATATGCTTCTTCAATGGGACGAGTAGCCCAATAGTTAGTAGGAACATCTTTATATACAGCACCACTTTGTATCTGGCGAGTTGGTGGTTGATCAAAAGCTTTACGAATAATTGCTGCAAACTCATCTCGATCTACTGGTTGTTCTGGTCGAAATGTACCATCAGGATATCCAGTTACAATATTTCTTGCAGCCAAACCTCGAATAAATGGCTGTGCCCAGTAATTAGGTTGAACATCACTAAAGGTAGTTGTAGGGGAAGATTGAGCAGATGTATCCAATGCTCCAACTGCAAGTACTGTTAAATTTAAAGCTAGTAAAGATACACCTGCTGAAAGGAACTTAGTTAACTGTGTCATGATCCATGCCCCTTGTTTTTTCAATTATTCATTATTTCTAATACTTCAACAGTAATTAAATAATAGTGGAAATTTAGTGGGGAAATTTATCCTACAGCTTGAAATACTACTAAAGACTGACTATGCTTATTACTTTAGGTATAGATAACGCAACAATGAAAATATCAAAAATGTCAATGTTTTAGTAACGGCTTATGTTAATCAATACCTTCGCCAATTTACGAGGGTAAGTTGACATCTCAACTACCTTTCCTCCGATGCTTGGCAAAAGCAATAAGTCCTAAAAATTACTTCAAGGTTTCCTGCAAGGTTTTTTTAACGTATTGCCCACAGTATAAAGGGTTTGAGAGTTCAAACTACCTTGTAGGCTAAACTCTTATGTATGGTTCGTTTTGCCATTTTTGCCAAAATTTTTGTAGCCTCTTATTTTGGCAAAGGTATTGTTTCTATGACAAACTTTTTAAAGTAAAGCGGGAGGGTGCTGTGTATTTGAGAAATATAGATTGTGAAGAATATATTAACTGCTATGTAGACCAGGAAACGGCGATGTCTGACGACAAGCCCCTTTGGGTCTACGCTTAATACTGCCATCCAAGAAGCAAAATGTTCTGTCTTTTCAGATTCCCCTATCTGCTGTTGCTCGGTTTCACTAATTCCCACATAGGCAACCCCAAAAAACCCCCCAAAAGAGATGGCATCGATCACAAATAGCCAGCGATAACTGCCAATTATCGAGATCAAAAACCCTGCTAGGACAATTTTCCAGATTATCTGCTAATCGGGCGATACCTTCGGTGAGCTTCGCTAACGCAAAAGTTTCGCGGCGATTATCAATCTGGCTGGCATCAGCAACAACAGCCTCAGCAGCCGGCCAATAAAAACCTATCCCTAAACCGCTAATCAAGCTACCAATTACCAAAATAGTAAAATTATTGGTGGCAGCTAAAACTAGAGAACCAATTGCTGAAATCGCCGTCGCTAGCAACAAAGTGCGGCGGCGTCCCCACTCCCTAGAATCAGCCAAAGAACCACCCACAATCCGCCCGAAAATGCCGGAAATCGAAGCACTACCCAAGGCTACCCCAACACTGGTTGCAGATAAACCAACTTGATTGACAAAAAAGATCGGGGCGTAAAACAGGGTAAAGCCGGTGCCAACTTCCGAGGGAAATCTACCAATTGCGAAAATCCAGACCTGGGGATGTATCGAAGGCAGCCACGATGATAACTGAGATTGTCTAAATGTCATAGTTTCGTGACATTTTTGTAATTCTTATCATTGGCTGCAATTTTCCTCACTCATTCCACAGGGTTTCCACAGAGATTTTAGCAGTTTTCCACAGGTGTTTTACGAGCTAATGGGCTTCTTGCCGTCTGACTGGGGATTGTTAATTAACAGTGGCAAGAAACTTTAAGTACTGAGTTTTTATGAAGTAAAGTAACGAAAACTCGGCTTAAAGGCTGATTATTCCGTTCGTATTTATTTTTTATACACTCGTTTTTAACATTTCGCAGCATTGACAAACCTACCCCCTGTTGGCGCACAATGATTCGGCTTGCTCTAATAGTCGGTTCAACCGTTAGCATCAAATGTGTAATATATATTACCACCAGATGTAGACGGCGATTGCCGAACTGGCGAAAGAGCGTGTGAAGTAGTTTGATTGCCGCTTCATTACAAGCAACTTGTCCCTCTTGATTATCCTCATAGGAGGAAAATCTCATGAAAGCAACGGTTAGCATCTTTACTGAAATTCCTGAAACACTCCACGAATCCTTAAAAAACTACTTAGAAACCCATCCCGATTGGGATGAGAACAGAGTATTAACGGCAGCGCTATCATTGTTTTTACTCCAAAATGGAGATAGCGATCGCCGTGCTGCCAGAGTTTATCTGGAAACTTTGTTCTACCACTCCTCAGTAAAAATGCCCTGCATTGACTCACCAGCAACAGCTAATCTACTAGACACCCCATAAGTACTGGTATAAAGGGCGTTTTCTGGCTTATGCCCTAATATGTATGGGTACGAGAAATCGTACCCCATCAACAGGATTTTGACCCAATAGCGATCAACTATCTGGGGGTAATATTACAACAAAAAAGATCAGTAGATTCTGATCCTTAATAAGGTTCCAATAGTTTCTCATGTTGCCAAAACTATTTGGTGATAGCGCCAGATTTAGAATTGAAATAAGACCTAAGTATATTAGCTAACCGTTAGATACTTGTTATCTAGCGGTTCTCTTTTGTTCGTAGGGTTGCACAGCAGTCTCTTGATGTCAACTTAACTCAAAGCTTAGTCTGATACGAAGTCCACCCTAAGCACCTTGGATCTACCAAAACGGTCAAGTGCAAAGAAATATTTTCCAGTGGACTCTTTCCCCTGTTCACTGTCTTAAACAGATAAACAAATATCTCAAATAACTGCCTACTCTGTATTTGAGAAATATCTACCTATTTTGATTGTCTAAATTTGTCTTTTACTAAAGCCAAAGAAATTCACTAATTGCTCCCGTCAGAGTCAACAGTCAAGAGTTAAGAAACTCTAGACTATAAACTCAAGACTAAGCTTCCAACTGCGGGGAGTGAGCAGCAGATTCAAACTTGTACCCTACGCCACGTACAGTTTGGATTAATGCTGGCTGACTAAGATCAATTTCAATCTTTTTACGAATTTGACCAATATGTACATCTACAACCCGCTGGTCGCCGACATATTCATAGTCCCACACCTCTTGGATTAGCTCCGCACGCCGCCAAACTCGACCTGGATGACTGGCTAAAAAATGTAACAAGTCAAATTCCAGAGCAGTTAAGAGTACTGGTTGGTTATTAAGTGCCACCTCCCGTCGCACTGGGTCAATCATAAGTTTTTCAAATACCAAGCGTTTCTGCTCGGCGGTAGTTATGACTCGCTGACGCCTCAAAATAGCCCCAACTCTGACTTCTAGCTCTCCCAGCCCAAAAGGCTTGGTGAGGTAGTCGTCAGCACCTTTAGAAAAGCCGCGAATTTTGTCAGCTTCGTCAGCACGGCTAGTTAACATCAGAACAAAAACACCATTACGACTTTGCATCTCTTGGCAGAGGTTAAACCCAGTTACATCTGGTAGATTCACATCTAGAATCACCAAATCAGGGTTAAATTGCTCAAATAGAGTTAAGGCTGTCTTTCCATCTTCGGCAGCCTCCACCTGATAGTTCTGCTTCATTAAAAAGCGTTGGATTAAATTCCGAACCGCAGGGTCGTCGTCAACTACAAGAATCTTGGCGGGAGCCATCACCATTACTTTGTACAAAAATTCGTAAGATTAATAAGAGGGTTGCGTAGAAACGCAGTTGCCACTTTACAACTAGTTAAGAATCTACATGGCTAAGGCATTAGAATCCTGATCGTTCAAAAATAAATGCTCTAATCATGATTGTGGGCGATGAGAACACGAAACTTCTGTTAGCCACAGTATACGCTCTGACTTTAGCCGCAACAGTTCTTAACACCGAGACACCTTCTTGATCCTAGTTAAGTGGTAACTCAAAACGTTTCAATTTTAAATCGATATGCGGATATATACCACAAGCGATTATTCAGTATAATTAAAAAAATTCTGTTAAGGCACAGTAAGTTGCCAAATCTGAAACAGTAGAGTTAATTTTTTCATAAAAACTATACTATGTGTTTTAGGTACTCTCGGTTCAAGTTCTAGATTAGAGCCAGAACTGGGCAACGACATGAGGGTATACACGGAGTTGTGGTGATATGTTAAAGTAAATATAGTTGAAATTACAAAGTTGATTAAACTAACCCATGCTACTATCCCGGTAGGGCATAAAAATAGGTCGAGACTTTAGTTTCGATCAAAGAAAAAGCTAAAACTGTTTTTTATTTTGACAAAAGACTGCCGCTGATTCAGGCTGAAGTAACAAACTCCCATGAGCGATCAAAATCCCTACAAAAAACTTGGGGTATCAGAAGAAGCTAGCTTCGATGAAATTCAAGATGCTCGTAATCGCCTATTTGAGCAGCATAATGGCGATGTTAAGCATCTAGAAGTAATCGAAGCAGCTTACGATGCGATTTTAATGGATCGCTTACGGATGCGCCAGGAAGGTAAAATTAAAGTCCCTGAACGTATCCGGTTTCCAGAGTTGCGAGTACAATCGGCTCCTAAAGAAAGTCCAACCCCTCGCCCGCAGTCACCCGAATGGCTGCAACGGATGTTAGATCAGCCAACCCCTGCTGATATACTCTTACCAGGAGCTTGGTATCTTGGTTTGAGTGCTATTAGTGCGTTTTACCCAGAGGGAGGCGATCAGGTTTTACAGTTAGCATTGGTGGTTGGAGTAAGTACTAGTATTTACTTTCTCAACCGCAAAGAAGGCAAATTTGGCCGAGCAGTTTTGTTCACCCTGGTCATTTTAATAATTGGCTTAATTGCGGGGGGACTAGTTGCTAGCTGGTTGCTATCACAAATACCATTTATCAATCTGACATCGAATCAGTTCTCTACGGTGCTGACATTTATATTGTTGTGGTTGGTTAGTAGCTTTCTGCGCTAAATTGATAGTCGTAAAGAAGATGTGATTGATTGAACTTGTTGCAGTTGTGAAGCCTATCTAGACAAAGGGTTTAGCCTGTAGGATTAAATCTACAGCAGCGCTGAAATCCTTAACAATTAAGTCAGGGTGGTAAAGCTCCAATTGGGTGCGATCGCGGATGCCAGATTCTACAGCAATTACCTTAATACCATGATTTTTGGCGGCGGTGATGTCGGCTTCCGTGTCTCCCACCATCCAGATATCACCAGCAGGGGGTAGTTCTTCTAAAGCCCTTGCCATTAATAAAGGTTTATCTTCAATATCACGAGTCTTAACGTAGTCGTTAGTCAGGCAATAACAACGGTTTTCCGGGAAAAATATTCCTAAATCATATTTTTTGAAGGCATAATCTAGTTCTCGAACTCGGCGCATCGTCATAACTGCTAAATCAATTCCAGCTTTTTGAATTTTTAGCAGTGCATCCACAGCACCAGGCGCGAGAGTGTCATAGTTGAAATAAGGCTCTGTATGGGCTGTTTGTCGCCGCAATTGGGCAAATTCTTGGGCTTGGGCTTCGTCTAACCCGGAATTTAAGGCAATTTGTTTTTCAGGAATGCGCGATCGCTTTAACTGCCAAAATTCCGCTTTCGGAAGTTCTTGCACTACTTGGTTTGGGCGACGGGTTTTGTCCAAACAGAATTGATAAACACGGTAGTACCTTTCGGAAACATCAATAATTGGCCCGTCGAAGTCAGTAATAAGTCTTAGCATTGGCGGGAAATGTTAATTTTTATTAAAATTATCTCAGATATATGGCTATTTTTAACCTTTTAAATTAAAGTATCGGAATCTTCAGATATTGTTTCTATATTTAAATCTTGTGTGTTTAAATTGTCTATATTTAGAGAAGCTTTTAAAAGTTCGCTCCATGAATTTGGAGGGTTTCCCTTATCAAGCATTTTTGTAAATTTTTGATAAGGATCTGTTTTCGATCCTTCTTTTCTTAGGGTTTTTTCGTCGTTTACCCAAGCGTAAATAATTATTTTATCAGTACTACTGTAACGAAAAAATAAACGGAACCGTTGAGAAAATTTTGCTCTAAACCAATGCTTTCTATCTGTCCCTAGCTTTTTCCCCTGTCTGAACTCTTTTGCTGTAGGGTCTCTAGGAATATGATTATAAACAAGCTCCTTAATAATGTTAAGGAGCTTTGTTGATGGGTGAGATTGATATGTTTCAGGATTACTTTCTTCAAGCTGCTCAACAATAACAACCAGTTTTTTAAAATATTCACTGAAAGCGGGGTGAGTTTTTAATGTCCACCCATTAACATTCATGCAAAAATAAAGTCCTCTGGTAGCTCCTCATTAAAATCAACTGTCATACCTTTGGTAAGAGCTTCTGCACGATGATACAAATCTTCAGTGAGAGGTTCAATAAAACTAGAGCTATGAGCAATATCTTTGTCAATTAAGTCTAAGAACGCTTCTGTATAAAATTTGGCTTTAATTTTGTCAAATTTTTTATTGGTTCTTTTTGCCTTTACATTGCTTTGGCTAGAGTTAAACACTACCTCACTTCTAGACTCTCTAAGAAAAGCTATAAAATACTTACGTGGGTGTGCGTGACTAGTAGCTTCTACAATAGCAATATAATTACTTCTATCACGAGACTTGACTTTCATGTTTTTTAGTCTAGTTTTCGCCTTCTATATCTAATTTATCTCAATATCTTTCACTCTGCAAGTTACTTACAAATCAAGACTATCACCATTAAGTCCATAGATAGAAACAGTACAAAAAAGGTAAATTGTACTCAGACATCATTGCAAAGTACCGCGTTTAATTTGTTCGCTTTCAATGGCTTCAAATAAGGCGCGAAAGTTACCTTCGCCAAAACCTTTAGCTTGAAAACGGCGTTCAATAAACTCAAAGAAAAATGTCGGCTGTTCAAAAATGGGTTGGGTGAAAATTTGCAGTAGTAGGGGTGCGGTTTGTTGTGTCGCTACGGGAGTATATTCTTGCCAGTCCACCAGAATTTCCTGTTGAGCGATCGCTTCAAGTTCTAGGGGTGATAGGCTCAGTCCTGGACGTTGTTTTAGTTGCGAGTAGTAACTTTGGGGAACTGAGAGTAAGGATAAACCACCAGCACGAAATTTAGCGATCGCACTCACAAGATTAGTCGTCCGCAAGGCAATATGTTGAATTCCTGAACCTCGATTGACATCTAAAAATTCTTGAATTTGAGAATTGCTAGAAGCTGGTTCATTAATTGGCAATTGGACACTACCATTGCGCGAAACCATTACCTGGCTATATAAAGCAGAGCGATCGGTTTTAATTTTAAATACCTGCTGGGGTTGAAAATCTAGGATCTTTTCGTACCAAGCAACGGCACGCTCTAATTCACCAACTGCCACGTTCAGCACTATATGATCTATGGCGGTAAAAGTGTTGTCCGTTGTCATTTGTCCGTTGTCATTTGTGTTAGTTACAAATGACTTTTCGATCAAAGTATGAGTTAGCCCACCCCAGGCGGCAATTTTGCCACACTTGACGAATGCCTTACCTACTTGGCGTTCCTGAATGGGTTGTAAGATTATAGCACCATGCATTTGAGCTAGTGCGATCGCTGCTTCTACATCTTCGACAGCAAAAGCGACATCTGCCACACCAGGGGGATATTGAAGCAGAAACTCAGCTACTGGACTTGTAGGCAACAGTGGTGAAGACAGAAAAAAGCAGACAGCACCACTTTTTACCACTTCTGTACAAGTATGAAACGAACTGATGCGATCGGCTACTGGCTGAAAACCAAGATGGTGTACAAACCAATCCCGCCATGTTTTAGCATCTTCCACATAGAAATGAACGTGATCAATTTTCATAGATACTGAAAATTCAGTATAACAGTTTATATATCTGTAAATTTTGCCTTTTTTGCTAGATTTTCGCGTCTTTCCTAAGGAACAATTATGTAGACGTACTCGGACTTTAAAAGAACAGATGACTATCAGGTTGAATGTTAATTTCCATTGGCACAGCTTGCGGTTCGGCAGAAAGGGCAAAGAAAATCGCATTGGCAGCAGTTTCAGGACTAAGCATTTTTTTCCGGTCTACTTTTAGGTTGACGTTATCCCAGAAAGGAGAATCTACCCCACCAAAGTAGAATAGCGTGAACTTGATGCCAAAGCGCTTGAGTTCCTCTGCCATGCACTTGCTGAAACCGACAACACCAAACTTAGAAGCAGAATAAGCCGCTGCCATTGCCATCGAATGCTTGCCCAGAATTCCTACCACATTACAGATATGACCAGACTTGCGTTTTTGCATCTCTTCAGCAGCCGCCTGAGTGGTGTAAAAGCTGCCTTTTAAGTTGACATCTAGCATCTTGTCTAAATCAGCGGGTTCTAGGCTGTTGTAAGGCTTGAGTATACCAGCACCAGCTGCATTTACCAACACATCGATTTGACCAAACTCAGCAATGGTCTTTTTGATCAAAGTATCTACTTGTTGAGGGTCAGTAATATCGGTGGGAACGGTCAAAACTTGCCCTGGTAAATCAGTTGCCAGTGTTGTTAAACGAACCGTATCTCTGGCAGCCAGTACCAACCGGACTCCGGTAGGCGCAAGTTTGTGTGTTAAAGCTGAACCAATACCACCAGTAGCACCAACAACAACAACGACTTTATCCTGCATCGTATTATTTACATTTATTTACATCTTTTTACATGATACTGAATTACAGGCTTAGGTTGTACGTAGACATCCAGAAAATATTTACTCGCAGAGTAGCGGTGCTACCTCATATTCTCTACCACTTGCTTTTAATATAAATGTGGAAGATGATTCTAAATATTTAGTAAAACTAGAACCTAACTTTAATTTTTTGATAATTGAATTAGGAAATTCCCCGGTTATTCTCTGTATCTATGTACCTAACTTAGACACAGATAGTTTAGTTTTTGGAGAATTTATTTGGATATCCTGAATAATTTTCAATAGTAAAATATCTAATTTTTTT
>JBBSCU010000101.1:0-16776 GCA_038249935.1 Chroococcales cyanobacterium | reverse complement strand
CTATCATCAAATTCGTGTTTGTCTTCTAGCCAAATGCGGCGAATTTCGCTCATTTCTTCTAGACTAATTAGGGTGATATCGCGCATATTTTCTGGCGCTGTACGACGGGTTTTGGTTTGCGCTTCTAATAATCGTCTAAGCCAATGTTCTCGCCAATATTTGGTATAGGGGCCATGAATTGGTTCAATAGAGACTTCACCATCGACATGACGCTCAAAAAGTTGGACTTCTCCCCAGATGCGACGGAAGTCTCTTTTATCACGGTCATCTCTATTATCTAATTCATTGCGAATATCTAATAGAGGCTGCATCCATTCTTTTTCTTCATCATTTTGAATCATTGCCTCCATTGATTTATCTTTACTAACAATTGTGCAAACCCAGCACCCAAATCGAGAATCACCACAGCTAGCAGTAGAAGTATCAACAACTAGAGGACATTCATTATCTGCTGTAGCACCTCTATACATGGTGAACAAGTCTTTATTGCTATATTCCCAAGGGTTTTGCCACTGGTTTAGGTAAATCCAAACTTCATCAGTACGCCAATCTTCGATGGGGCTATAAATTAAAGAATTAGGCAAACTTGGACTATGGTAAAGCAGAGATGTAGGTGAACTTGAATCAGAAACGAGGCGATCTTTTAGGCTACCTGCTTGATGTTTTTCCATCGAGATAGCACGTTTGACACTTTCAGCCTTGCGCGTACCTAAAACAAGAATAACTTCCCCATTTACTCTAACTACATCACGGATAAAACGGTTAGAAGGATGAATTTTTAGACGGTCTGTACACCAACGAAATTTTCCTCGCGGTGTTGGATAACCTTTACCAATTAAGCTTACCCAGAATGTCTCTTTAATTTCTGGTTGTAATAAATGGGGTTCTATGGGCATTTTCTGTTCTTTAGCAGTAACCCTCATTCTTTCTAAGGATTTGCGTACCCAAACAGAGACTACAGGGTTTTCTACCAGTGTGTCAGTTGTGATAACATAAATAGTCTTTTTTCGCTTTTCAATTGGTAGTGCTGCGATCGCATTCCAGATAAGCTGTAAGGTAGCAGTACTATCTTTGCCACCGGAATAGCCCACCACCCAAGGTATCTCATCTAAACAATACAATTCTTGAATTTCAGTGGTGAGAGCTTTGATATCTTCCACTAACTCTGCTACAGTACGTGTTTGCTGACCTTTATTTTCTGCTTGTTGTGCTGTAGTCATTTCTCCTTCTCTCTCGAAACAGTAATATCCCGACGAATATAATTCGCGGCTACACAGACGAAACACACCGACCTGGGGTAAAAAAAGTTTTTAAAAACTTTACTACTAATATCCAATTTTTTGCATAATTAAACTACATAATACTATTCTGTTTTTAAAATTTAACATGAAAGATAGTGCATCTGACCCAACTGCTGACATCGCTAGAGAATACCTGGAACGAGAAAACAAGGAAAAACAGGTACTAGCTTTACTCCTAGAGAAGTTTTTAGGGAGAAAAGATCAGATTCTCGTTCAAAAAACCGAGATGGGTGGTACTGAGGCTTATGTTAGCTCTGTTACCTTGGAATGGTTCGCAGGTCGGGTTCACTTCGCCTCTGGCTTACCTTTGTTTCAGAAAAAGTACAATCCTGAAACAGATAATGTCGAAATTGACGCGGATAGTATTGATGAAATTCAGCAACGTCCCCTTGATTGGTCACGTCAAGCACCGCTAGTCCAGTATTTAGCAGCTAGACACAATCATAAGTTTCCGCCGGTGCTGGTGGTGATTAATCAACCGTGGGTGGATAATCCCAAAGCTGCTGAGTGGGATAACGAAGAACGCGCTACAAAGTCTACTACTGATTTCATCCCCCTAGATAAAGACGCTAAAGTAGGTCTGTTAAATATTTCTGAGGATGATGTAACCATTTATGCACTAGATGGTCAACACCGATTAATGGGTGTACAGGGGTTGATGGAGTTAATCAAAACTCGTAAACTCCAGCGCTATAAAAAAGATAAAGGTGTTGATGACAGTTTTATTACAGTCAATGATTTGATAGAAAAGTACCAAGTAGACCTTGCTTACTTGCAAAATTTACCCAAGGAAAAAATTGGTATTGAGTTCATCTGTGCGGTAGCGGCTGGGGAAACTCGCACCCAGGCTAGGCGGAGGGTAAGGTCAATTTTTGTTCATGTCAACCTGATGGCTGCACCCTTGACTAAAGGGCAACTGACACAGTTGAATGAAGATGATGGTTTTGCGATTGTTGCTAGAAAAATTGCAGTTACACATCCACTATTAGAACAACGACAAGATCGCAATCCTCGTGTTAATTGGAATAGTGCAACAGTGGCTTCCAATTCTACAGTTTTAACGACTTTGCAAGCTCTGCAAGATATGTCTGAGCGATATTTGGCTCAAAAGTTCCCCCACTGGAAACCCTTGGAGAAAGGTCTAATTCCCATGCGTCCAGAGGATGAAGAACTTGAGCAGGGGATTCAGGAATTTAGCAAGCTATTTGATAATTTGGCTAGTCTTTCCAGTTATAAAATTTTAGAACACGAGGATACACCAGCTTTACGGCGCTTCAGCTTTGAAAAGGATGGAGGTGAAGGAAATATGCTTTTCCGTCCGGTTGCTCAAGTTGCATTAGCGCAAGCTTTGGGAATTTTGGTATTTAAAAAAGGTTTTTCTCTGGCAGATATTTTTAAGAAACTGCGGAAGTTTGACCAGCAAGGCGGCTTTAGTGGTATGGAATATCCCCAATCTCTCTGGTATGGGGTTTTGTATGACCCAAATAAAAAGCGAGTGCAGGTTTCTGGACGAGATTTAGCAACGAAGTTATTGGTTTATATTTTGGGTGGAATTCAGGAACAGATGGAACGTGCTGAACTTCGCAAGGCTTTAGCGGATGCTAGGACTGTGGAAGATAAAACTATAGGTTTTGATGGCAAGCTTGTTGAACCGAAAGCGGTAGGACTTCCAGCTATTCTGTAATGATTCTATATAAAATGACGTTTATGTAGTTGCATTTAGCCAAAGTATAAGTGTATAATTTTGTGAGTGTCCAGTTGGGCATAAAACATAAGCAAAGCGTTCCGTAGAGCGCAGGAAAAATAAATGTCTACAAAGATAACAGCTCCTTTCTTTGCGACTGCTGCTTGTAAAGCATACAAAGAGGACAAAGAATCCAGTCGAGTAATTTGGAATCTCACTGTCCCTATATGCCAAGTGCCTCAAGGTTTACCTCTAGATCCTAATGCCAGACTAGCCAACGAAAATCGGCGGACTGTAAAGAGTATGTTGACAACTCTGGCACAAAAGCCAGAAGAGTTTATTTTCTACAACAATGGAATTTTAATTGTTGCAGACTCCATACAAGTTAAAGGTCATGGCACTGGCGGAGGGTTTGACGTTGAGCTTTTACTTGTCAGTCCTGAAGAGGGACAGGAAGACAATTTCATTGGTAATGGTATCGTAAATGGTGGGCATACTTACACTGCTATCACAAAAGCCCGCAGCTATTACGATAAATTAAAATCAAAAGGATCTAAACCAAAGCTTAACCAACAAACTGGTAAGGTTGACTATTCAGAGTTTGAAAGTGCTAGTGTCCAAATTTTTGTGCTTGTCAACATCAGCCAAGAAGAAATATCAAATATCAGCAGGTATCGTAATACTAGTGAGAGTGTTGAGGAGTTTAGTCTTAAAAACTTAGCTGGAGATTGGGACATCATCGAAGAATACCTTCCTGCTGGATGTAAACCTTATGTTGCTTTCAGAGAAGGTGAAAATAAGCAATTCGATGTGACTGATTTGGTTCGTCGCCTTGCTTGCATTAATAATAAGTCGTACCCCTGGCGAGGTTCAGACGGTTCACCTAAAAATCCTAGTGCAACTTGTTCTGCATACGGAACTCTCATTAAGAATTGGAAAAAGGAAGACTTTGGAGAGATTGTGCCTTTACTTAAAGATATACTCTATATTGAAGAGTGCCTTCGTGATGAGTATGATCGGCAAAAAGGGCTGAGTAAGTTAAACGGCGTTGAAAAAAAGCCTTATCAGTTCATCACAGGTAAGCAATTTAATCACACCCTTCCTATTACTTTTGTATTTCCTATTCTTGCAGCCTTCCGTGTATTTATCAAAGATGGGCAGTGGGAGTATCCTGTCGAAAAGTTATGGGATGAGATGGGAAACACCCTTCTGAATAACTTGCTAACCGCCTACAGAAATGAGGGGAGGGGAAATCCAGCCGCCTTTGGGCGTTCAGCTTCAACATGGTCTAACCTTCTTTTAGTTCCCATGTTGAAGTTAACTGAATAGTTAAACTTACCTGAGTATTAATCACTATACCCATATTTGAAGTTAAACTCTGATATGGGTATAATTTGATATTTCATCCTGATTGAAATATATTTTGGCGATGCCATTGCAGCGCTTCCAGTTCTGGAAAGTATTGTTCTGTATTTGGTAGAAGTATTGTTTCACCATGAAAATCTTTCATAGGTTTAGCATGAGGAGATGCTTCTTCCAAATCATTGCTAACTATAATTTTGTATTGCTCATCTACAGCAAACCAACCCATATCAAATGCCCAATGATGATTTTTGCATAGAGCAATTCCATTATTAATTTTACTATCATAGAATTGTGAGAATGGCTTAATATGTGCGCCATCAACGATGTTTTGACTTATAGATTTAGTAACTTTTATCCCACAAAAAGCACATTTGTAATCATAAATATTTATAATTGCTTTCCTGAAAAAAGCATTTCTAATTACTGCTTTTCTTAGCCTATATCTAGGATGAACATCTAAATTACTAGACTCTATAATTTTGTCTATTTCTAATGGGACATCTTGAAAATTTTGGTTAATGGTTAAAAAATTTTCTATCGTATTGTCTTCAGATGGGAGCCAAGCTGAAACAAGCGCATCAATTAATATTTGCCTAGAAATTTCATCTTGAATGAGATCAAATAGTTCATCATCCAAATGTGCATAGTCAACATCTTCCTTGAGTTTAGGAATTGTTTGCGGACGACCACCATCATATCCAGAACTATACTTGAGATGCCAAAATTTACCATTATCATTTTTTAGATGAAAAAAAGGAAGCGCAAAATCACTTCCCTTAAAAGTACTAGAAGCAAGTACTTCCCAATACTTCTTAAAGGTAGCAATCAATTCATCTGATATTGCAATCCGATTATCTGTGATTAAATCTTGTGTAACTAGGTCAATTATAGATAAAAGTAATATGGGTTTATTAAGAGCATCACCCTTTTTCTGGCTTTTATATACCTTAATATTAGAGAAACATTCACAATAATAAATTAAGCTTTGCTGATGTGCTGGCTGTTGTGATTTAGTCATTGTCTCATTTATATATCACAAGTATTTTCTCAGTTGGTTGTTAATTATCAAGCGTGAATTGATGATGATTTATGAAAGAAATTTGCTTAAATCAAAATCCTCTTCCTCGGAGGTATCTAGATACCTTTCAGAACTGAGCATCAATAAAATTCTTTCAGAATAATCTACTGCCCCCCGGATTTCTGCTTGTAATATTTCAAGTCCACCATTAGCATATTCTTCAAAGATATAATTACGTTTTTCGTTATTGTTTCCTTCTTCGAGAGATAAAACTTTTATATCTTGAATTTCAGCAATTGCTATTAAATTTATTACCGTATTATATCCCCTAACTATAAACTGTTCTTGGGGTATTGGTGACGGTTCCCTTTTAGAGATTTCCCCTAAAGCCACCCGTTTTTTATGCTTTGCACCCAAAGCTGCTGCAAACACAATCACATCAGCAAAAGTATTAAAAGGCCCTGTTCCACCATCTGAAGATGTTAAACCTTTCACCAACTCAGCTTTATCTTTAGCAACCCTGATTCTGCCAGTTTCAGCCATTGTTTCAATATCTACATTGTTGCCATCTTAACCGACAGTTAAAAGCGATCGCTAGGTTTACGCAATTTGCAAGGTATGATTTTATGATAGTATGTGGGCGATCGCTAAACAAACAAATTATCCACCAACATAGTCCATCCTGCCACTGCGCCTTTGCGTGAAATTTAAATTGATAATTGAACATCTTCATAAACCAAAGAAATCGGAAAGTGGAAATCAACGCTAGTTAAATGAACCTCATCCCCTGCTTCATAAGGATGTAACTCCCAGAGTCCTCTATCATTTAACCGGAAGCAATCTAAACCAATTTTTTCAGCATCAATGAGAACATATTCTTGCAAAGTCTGAATACGACGATACCGCGTAAATTTTTTACCTCTATCGTAAGCTTCCGTACTTGGGGATAGAACTTCAACAATTAAACAAGGATATTGGAGAAATTGAATAGCTTGTTTATCCCGTTCATCGCAACTCACCACAACATCGGGATAATGAAAAGGCCCCTTCTCCGATACCCCAACTTTCGCATCAGCCATGAAAGGAAGACACCCACTCCCCCTGAGATGACTTTTTAACGCTGAAGCTAAGTTTAAAGCAATAGTTGTATGGGGAAGAGTACCCCCAGTCATGGCGAAAACTTCACCATCAATATATTCATATTTAATTTCTTGGTGTTCTTCCCATTCCAGATATTCCTGTGGAGACATATAATTTCTGTCTGGACTCGCAACCATAGATTTATCCTCTAAACATTACGTTCAACCGCGATAATTTCAGTATATTCATACTCATTCGGACTTTGTTTTACCAAAGGATATCTTTCACCACCCAACTCAATATAATCTTGTTCGCAATCCGGCTTAGATGAATAATATGTAAGCACATATTCTCTACCAATTCTGTTTGTCATTTCCGCTTCAACTTCACCCCGCCACTGAGTCTTAGTAACTAAAACTATCAACTGATTCGCTAATTGGGGAATTGTCTTAGCAATGTGTCGCCGCGAACTTTCATCCAAACTACCGAAGGGTGAATCCATGACAATTGGAAAAGTGCTACTATCGGGAATCATCATCATTTTTCGCTTCTCACTCCATTCCCGTACTTTGTCAATGATGCTGGCTATAAAGGATAAACTAAGAATCTGATTCTCCCCGGTGGATGCTGCAACAAGTGCTTCTATGCCTGTAGTATTTTCTACTAATGTCAGTTCATATTTATCGCTAATTTTAGGAATATATGGAGTCACAGAAATCTCCGTGAATATCTCTTGTACTCTCTTTTCCAATTGCAAGCGAAATTGTTGTTCTTGGCGATTTCTAACTTCCGTTAACCGTTCGATAGCATCTTGAGTGGCGTTAATTCGTCGCTGTGCTAAAGTTTGCTTATCTTCATTCAGCTTTTGTTTAGCAATTTGCTTGTTCAAACCTTCAATTTCAGTTGTGAGTTGAGCAATTTGCTGCTGATTTGCTCCCTGTTCTCGATTTAATTCATCAATTTTACTTTCAATTTCATCTAAGCGTTTTTGCAAACTGCTAATTTCTTCATTAGCATCTTTTCGTAACCGTTCTTGAATATTGTCTAAATCGCCTTCAATTTGAGATATGCTTTGCCTTAACTGATTAATCCTAGTTTGTTCTCTATCAACTTCTTCCCAAAATGCTATAGCTTGCTTATCAATTTCATCTACTTGAGCTATCATCCGAATTGCAGTTTCTTCCACAGCCGAAGAACCTGCTTTATTTAACCAGGTACTCACATGAGTATGAGAATGATTACCCTCGGATAATTCTGCGCCACAAATACAGCGCTGAGAATTAAGTAAATCATTGACAAATTCCCGCGAAATTCCAGAGGTTAACTCGCCGCGCTGCTTCAAATCATTGATAATTCCTCGAAACTGGGATGTAGTTTCTGAGAGTAAAACGGTATAACCCCGCGCGGAAATAACTTTTTTCAGCGCTTCCTTCGTTTTCTTATATTCTTCTTGATTTGCTGCTTTCTGTGATTCTAAATCCTGCCATCTTTCTTGCAATTCCTTAGCAGCACTCAATTCTCGTAAACGGTTACTCGTCTCTTTTTTAAAAGTTTGTTGATATTCTAACTCTTCTTTAATTTCAGTTTGCCGTTTGGTAATGCGTTCGCGTTCTCGTTCTATCTTTTCTTGCTGTCGTAATAGTTGTTTCGTTTCAGAATCACCAATCGCTTTTAAGTCATTTTCTAGAGTTTTTTTAGCATCTCCTAAATGTCTGATGGAACGGTTGATTACTTCCACACCCAAGAAGATTTTTGTAGCTTCAGCAATTTCAGCTTTTTTATCAGAACGAACGATTTCTTCAATTCGTTCGCCGTCAAAGAAAAAATATTGATGTAAAGTAGCGGGTAAAATTTGATTGATTATATCGTCTGGTTGCTGAATTGGTATATTCCATTTCCCATCATCCGCACCAACCCACATGGTTAATTTAGTTTTACCAGCATCAAAATCACCTTCGTTTTTATAACCCCGACAGGCGCGTTTGACTCGATAGCGTTTACCTTCATGTTCCCAGCCAATTTCTACCCAACATTCTACAGCTTGACCTTTTTGAGTTTCTGCGATCGCACGCTTATTCACCAACTGCTCTATCGATGCAAATGCTGCACTAAATTTATCATACAATACCCAAGTAAAGGCATTCAGCAAGCTAGTTTTACCAGAGCCATTATTGCCATGAATAATTGTTGTGTTGTGAACATCTCCAGCAGCCAGGAGCATCTCTGGTGTCGTACCATAAAAGGAGCGAAAGTTGCAGAGCTTGATTGAAGTTAGCTTCATCGCACCTCTTCCTTAATAATGTCCAAAATATTATCATTTATATGGCTGTTAATCTTCTTATCTAACCTGCCTTTTTCCAGCTTCCATACCCGCTCAATAATTTGCCGTACTTCCGGCGGTGCGCTGGTTATTGGCTCCTGCACATCATCGATATTCGTCTCTTGTGACATATTCGGTTTTGAAATATACTTTTTCTATATTTTAACTTTCTCTAGTGCTATATTTACCTCCGTAAAGCCATTGTTTGCGTTATCTTTAAATTTGCAAAAACGATTTTTTCAAATTTATAGTTTTCTTTGAAAAAGGCTTTATTATTTAATTGTTCTCTGTTATTATTAAAGTATCTTGATCATAATGGGATGTAAGTGAAATTTTTAACGCGGCTTAAATCCCATTATGATCAAACTCATAATATTATTATTTCATACTTAATGCACCTTTTTTCAAAACTCGAAAAATTTTACAAAAAAATACAACTATTCTCTGATTCATCATCAAATATCTAATAAGCCATATCGCTTTTGTAAATCCAGCAATTTCATTCTGGCAACGCCTGCGTTATCAGCTAAATCAGCAAACTCCACAAAGCGACGCAATTCCTTTTTCAAAAGATTACGCTCAACTTCTATCGTTTCTCTATCTAAATCTGGTGGTAAAACAATCATGTCAAATATCGTTGCACGTTCCTTACCCGGATGAGGACGTAAAACTCGCCCCCGTCGTTGGATAAATTGGCGGGGATTACCAGAACTTGATAAAATCACCGCAGTTTGAATTGCCGGAATATCAACACCTTCATCTAAACAACGAATTGCCACTAAACCCTGTAATTCACCGCTTTCAAATTGACGACGTAATATTTCCCTTTCTTGTAAAGATGTTTGGGCTGTATAGGTGCTTACCTTATACCCCAAATCCACTCCTAAAATTTTAGCAACAGCTTTAAGTTGGCGTAGAGATGAACGTTGTCCCGCATCTTGGGAACCATCGCTACAATAAAAAAGAGTGTGAGTAGTATCTCGGCGAGTTGCCATTAATTCATGCAAAGCAGTTAATTTATTTTCAGCCGCACCAATTAATCTTGCTCTTTGCATCAACAATGGCTTTAAATCTTCATTGTCTTCAAAATTTCCGCCATTTTCTCTATCTCGATAAAGTAGCGATCGCCCAATTCTTTTGGTTAACTTTAAATAAGCAATACTTTCTGCTTCAGTTAACTCCACTAACACCGGATAATACAGATAGTGTACCAAAGCACCTTGAGCGATCGCATCCTTCAAAGTGAACTCCGGCTGGAGAACTAGGCCAAAATAATCAAATAAAGATTGCGTACCAAAATCATCAAAATACCTCTCTGGTGTGGCAGATAAAGCCAGTCTCAACCCAACACTGCGCGGTAAACTTTCTTCTAACTTGGGTGCGCCTAAATTATGCGCCTCATCCCCAATAATTAAAGTTTTGGCGGGAAAATATTTGAGTTGAGACTGAAACCCATCTCCAATTAATGTGGAGTTCGTAGTAATTACAGTGACAAACCGTTGAGAACCAGAACTCAGATTATAAATTTGCGTGGAAAGTTGACTTTGCCAAGTGCGTAAATTTTCAAAAGCTAAAATGGGTTGCAAATTAAATTTTTCACATTCTCGCGCCCATTGGGTGACAAGATGACGGTAGGGACACACCACCAACAACACTTGTAAATTAATTTGCTGATATAATTCACAAGCGATCGCTAATGCGGTAATCGTTTTACCACTACCAGTAGCCATTTTCAGCGTCCCTCTGCCATTGTTAGTAAACCAGCTAGCGATCGCTTCTCGCTGATATTGCCGCAATTGCAGAGATGGAGGCATTCTTGGGCATCCTGGTAATGGTTGCGTGTAATAACTGCCCTTACTTTCCCTGGCAATTGGTAATTTTAAACGAAATGCGCCACGGGGATTATCCCCGTGGTCACTTTCGCGGAAAGTGGGCAGTTGCTGCACTGAATTTTGCGTCAAGTACATTATATTAAGGGCATTGGGCATTGGGCATTGGGCATTGAGAATTGAGAATTGAGAATTGAGAATTGAGAATTGAGAATTGAGAATTGAGAATTGAGAATTGAGAATTGGGCATTGGTTATTCCCCTTGTCCCCCACTCCCTACTCCCCACTCCCCATTTATTCAGTTGTAACCGCGCCAAATACCAATGAGTGAACCTTGCACCTGTACTTCCATAGCACTGACTTCAATGGGATTGTACTTAGGATTTGCTGGTTTGAGGGTAACGCGATCGCCTTGACGATAAAAACGTTTTAATGTCGTACCAAATCCATCAACCCTGGCGGCGACGATGGTACCATTTTTCAAATGATTTGGTTCTGCTACTGGACGCAGGAATACGACATCGCCATCAGCAATTAAATCTTCAATCATGCTATCGCCAGCTACGCGCAAAGCATAAGTTTGGGGAGGTAACTCAAAATTAGAAAAGTCTAGATGATCTACAGCATCAGTAAATGGTTCTATTAAACCACCAGCAGCGATCGTCCCCAAAATTGGTACACCTTGCTTCACAGCACGCAAAACCCGAATCGTTCGCGCTTGTCCTTCAGTCCATTCTATATATCCTTTAGTCCGTAAATGTTCCAAACGACTTTGAATTGGTGCTGGTGACTTCAAGTTCATCGCTTGCATCATTTGCCGAATAGAAGGCGAATGCTGGTGCGATCGGATGTATTCTGTCAACCATTCGTAAAGTTCTTGTTGAGCTTCTGTTAGACGTTCCATAAATTTACGGGAATTAATTATTAATGTCTCTAGAACATTAGTACTACAAAAAACTCCCCTTAACAAGAGAAAAGTAAAAATATAAAAGGCAAAAGCAAGATTATTCTCTTTCTTTTACCCATTTATTTGGGATTTTTTACAAGCAAGTAGTTAGGAGCCAATCGCACACTAGCCATTTTGACTCCTAACTCCTGTGACGCGATGAATCGCGTCTCTACTCTCGACTTGTACAGACGCGATTCATCGCGTCTCTCTTTTATTCATACAGACGCGATGAATCGCGTCTCTCTTTTATTCATTCCGCCCCTAAGATGCTGGCAAGTAAAGCTTTTTGGGCGTGCAGACGATTTTCTGCCTGTTCCCAAACTCGTGATTGAGAACCTTCAATGACTGCCTCAGTAATTTCTTCACCACGATGGGCTGGTAAGCAGTGTAAAACAATTGCCTCTGGGTCAGCAAGCCTCAATAGCTGCTCCGAAATTTGGTAAGGCTGGAAAATTGGCATCCGGTTATCTGCCTCTGCTTCTTGCCCCATACTCGCCCAAACATCAGTATAAAGTACAGCAGCTCCCTTTGCGGCTAATTGTGGATCATCAGTGAGGAGGACTTCAGTTTTGTTATTAGCGATCGCTCTTGCTTGTTCTACAATCCTAGAATCTGGCTCATATCCGCTAGGGGTAGCAATTCTGACATTCATCCCCACCAAAGCACAGCCCAACATCAGAGAATTAGCCACATTATTCCCATCGCCCACATAAGTTAAAGTTAACCCAGCCAGAGTGCCAAAGCCTTCTTGAATCGTCAGTAAATCAGCTAAAACCTGACAGGGATGTTCGGCATCGGTAAGGGCATTAATTACCGGAATCTTGGCATAGTGAGCAAAAGTTTCCAAATCCTGCTGTGCAAAAGTGCGAATTGCCAAAACATCCAGATATCGATCTAACACCCGCGCTGTATCCTGCAAAGGTTCCCCGCGACTAACTTGAGTAACATTGGGGTTAAGATCGATTACCTGTCCCCCCAGATGGTACATCGCCACAGTAAAACTTACCCGTGTCCGAGTTGAAGCTTTGGAGAACAACAACCCCAAAACTTTATTACACTGCAACTTTAGCTGTTGTGATTTAAGTTGAGTTGCCAATTCTAGAAGTTCTTGAACTTCCGTTGGACTGAAATCCGCTAAACTTAATAAATCTCGTCCGATCAACGCTGCCATGCTTGTGATCTGTAAAAAATAATTATATATTTCTGTTTCTTAATTCAGCCGGATCAGGAAAATACAGTTTTCGGATTCACCATACTTGTAACACCCACTAAACTATCTAAGCGCCCAAAAACAGCGATATTGCCAAAATTTCAGATTTTCTAGCCTAATTTAGTCATAAATAATTTTTAGCGATCGCCCTAGACAAATAAGTTAATTATGGTACAATAAAAAATTATGGTTGCTATTTAAAAGTAATCATCAAAAGTGCCAGCATAGCACAGTGGTAGTGCATCCGACTTGTAATCGGAAGGTCGCGAGTTCAAATCCTGCTGCTGGCTTTGAGTATAGATTTGGCAAATAAGTTGTTGTACGCATCTAAAACAGCGCGGCTGTTATGGGCGAAAATTGGTGAGGGAGTTGACCTGGGGAACATCCTAGAGTCAAGATAAAAGGGTTAGATATCTTGTCAAAGTACTAAGCACATCTGAATCTCGCCTTATTTCCTTTGATTTCCCCGTTTTTGGGGTAAAGCCGAAGGTGAAGACCAGAGACATTGGCGCGGCAAAAAACTTACAAAAGTACGCACGGGCAGCTAATATTATGTCCATATGAACACTTGTAATTAAGACTGACCCGGAGACGCGGAGAGTTTTAAATAATAAGTAATTAACCGGACTTGATATAAGACGTGTGGCAGTCGCCATAAATGCGCCGTCCCATCACTGTAAAGTGTCAATAGATGGCTGATTAAATCAAATTTTAAGTGATTTAATCATATATTTTGTAGCAGATACTTGTGGAAAAAATCTAGGTGTAAATATTGTTATGAAAGTTGGCGATCGCGTCCGCGTTAAAGATTCGGTAGTAGTTTATCATCATCCTGAACATCGGAGTCAGGCTTTTGACCTCAAAGGTACAGAAGGCGAAGTGATCGGTATTGCTACTCAATGGCAAGGTAGACCTGTAAGCGCTAATTTGCCGATTGTAGTTCAGTTTAGTAAAAAGTTTAAAGCCCATTTACGTGAAATTGAATTAGAACTCATCTAAAACAGTGCTGAGTGCTGAGTGCTGAGTGCTGAGTGCTGAGTGCTGAGTGCTGAGTAATAATCGCACGGGCTAAACCTTAACTATCCGCTAACAGCACTCCTGAATCATCGGCGGCGAAACCACTGGAAAATATTCAGTTCGCCGCGCATTCTTTTAAGCTCTTGGCGGTGCTGTTCTGCTGTTGTATGATACCATTCACAATGACGCTGGAACTCTGACCGTGACCGAACTTCGTGGTAGAACTGGTGGGTTGTTTGGTAAGCGGTAAAAGCTTCCTCAATTTGGGGTTGAGGAGATTGAATAATATAAGGTAAATTTTTAGACATTAATAATTAAGGTTGGGGAGTGAGGAGTTTTAAATTCACGCAATTACCGCACTTCATAATTAATAACTCATAACTTCTAACTTCTAACTTCTAACTTCTCCTAACTTGATTAAAGCCAACCGCGTAAGCGATAAACTAAAGAGCCAATGTACTCTTTTAAAGCGCTAGTAAATTGGTGCAAGTTGTCGGTATCAGGTAACAAATTGAGTATAGCGGCTTTGGGAGTACCGCCGAGTTCTTGCAGTTCACCTTGACTAACAAGAAAGTCAGTTGGTGCAGGAATGGCATTAATTCCTTGACGTTGGAAAATTTTGAGCGATCGCGGCATATGCATGGCCGAAGTCACCAATAATACCTGGCGGATGCCACGAGATGACAAAATTTTTCGGACATTTACAGCATTTTGATAAGTATTCAGAGATTCAGGTTCCTGAACAATTGCCTCAGATGGAATACCAATAGATGTGAGTATTGTTGCCATATCTGCCGACTCTGATGAACCGCTACCACGCCAATCAATACGACCCCCACTGAGAATAATTATAGGCGCTCTTTTTTGGCGATACAGTTGTGCGGCATAAATCACGCGATCGCCTGATTCACTCAAATCAACGGTAGGTCTGGGGGGAAAAGCTGATTTGGTTGCGCCACCCAAAACCACAATCGCCTCTGCAACTGGTATTTGGGCGAGTGGCAGATTTTGCCATTCTAGCGATCGCACTAGTGATTTAGCAATCCAAGCATTACTACAAAATAGCAATAAAGTCAGGGCAAAAGCAATTGCGATCACCGCAGTGCGCGGTCGTTTCCATAACGTGACTAATGCTACTACCAAACTCACGCAAGCTAGTCCTAGTGGATAAAAAAATAGTGGCAGTAATTTGGAGAGATATAAAAACATATTAGGGAATTGGGCATGGAGACTAGAAAAAAAGCCAGGGAAGCAGCAATGCTCTTAATCTGCGAGTTGAACAAACTACTGCCAAAACTGTCGATAGATGGCTTCTATAGCCTGGGTATGGGCGACAGCATCGCACAGAGGAGAAGCCGCTACTTGTTGCCGGAGATTAGCCCGCAACTGGCTCAATGTGGGCAGATCAGATGCCAAAGCTACTGCCTTGTCCACATACTCCTGGGGAGTGGAGGCAATCAACTCTGGTAGCCCTACAGTAGTCAGCAAGCTAACTCCTACCCGGCTGACATGGGTATGTCCAGCTAGGGTAATAACTGGAACGCCCATCCATAGAGCCTCACAGGTGGTCGTTGTCCCGTGGTAGGGAAAGGGATCGAGGGCAATGTCAATGTTGCCATAGAAAGCGAGGTGGTGATTGGGGTCTGGAATCACGCCAATTAACTTTACCCGCCGACTTTCAATGCCGCAGTCGGCAAACAGTGATAGATAGCGATCGCGGGTTGGTTGATCATCGAACCAGCGAATCTTGAGGATTATCCGAGAATTCGGCACTGAATGGAGAATTTCTGACCACAGAGCAATCACCTCTGGGGTGATTTTGGGTAGGTTGTTGAAGCAACCAAAGGTAATTCGCCCCATACTCTTGGCGGGTAAGTCGATCACCGCCGGGGCTGTGGGGGAGGGCTGGTAACACAAAAAGCACCGAGATAAGCGAATGAGTTTCTCAGTATAATAGTCATCCGTCAAACCAGGGGGATCAGCCCAATTATCGGTGAGGCGGTAATCCATGTTCACTAAGCCGGTGGTATTAGGATAGCCCAAGTAAGTAACTTGAATGGGGGCGGGCTGGCGGTTAAACATCAACAGGCGGTTGCTACCAGTGTGACCAGCCAAATCTACCAAAATGTCAATGCCATCAAATCGCACTAAATCGGCCAATTGGTCATCGTCTAGATTGTAAACATCCTGCCAGTGCTGGGATAAGCCACGGAGTCGCCGGGTAACTGCATCTGGGTTAGGGACATTGGCATAGCAAAAAGTTTCTACTTGAGTAGGGTCGTGATGGCTAAGAATTGGCTCGAAAAAGTAGACTACTGAGTGTTGGCGGAAGTCGGGCGAGACGTAACCCACACGAAGAATTTTAGATTTTGGATTTCGGCTTTGCTCAGTCGAACGATTGGGAATTTTGGCTGATAACTTCTGACTCAAAACTTTCTGCGTGACTTGCTGACCCCACTGGTGGTGGGCTGCGGCAACTGCGGCAGGGCTGTAGGCTGGTGAGTAATTGAGGGCATACAGCAGGTTAGTGTTAGCTGGATGGTAGTCTGGGTCAATCCGCAGCGTTTCTTGGAACCAGGCGATCGCTTCTGAAACTCTGCCTTGGTTATTTAGGGCAAGACCCTGGTTGAGATAAGCGATCGCTAAATTCGGCTGAATCTCAATTGCTCGTAGGCAACTGTCAATCCCCGCACTCAATTGTCCGTTTTGAATGAAGGCATAACCCAGATTATTGTGGGCAATTGCTAGGCTAGGGTCAAGTTGCAATGCTCGCTGTAGGTGCTCAATTGCCTCAGGGAAACGATTCAGATTGTTGTATATAGTGCCCAGGTAGTAGTGAGCGATCGCATGATCCGGGTGGCTTTTGAGGTGATCTTGCAACAGGGCGATGCACTCAGAATGTTTCCCCTGAATTTGAAGGACTGACAAAAGAGTCTCCCAGGCTTTTGACTCATCGGGCTGAAGTTGACAATATTGGCGAAAGTGGACTTCAGCAGCAGCAAT
>JBBSCU010000100.1:0-16843 GCA_038249935.1 Chroococcales cyanobacterium | reverse complement strand
TTGCTGGTTTGGATTTGCCAAGCTCCTGTCATGCAGGTGTTTGTACAACTTGCGCCGGTCAAATCACTGAGGGAACTGTCGATCAAACTGATGGTATGGGCGTTAGTCCAGATTTGCAAAAGCAGGGTTACGTATTGCTTTGTGTTGCCAAACCCCTTTCTGATTTGAAAATTCAAACGGAAAAAGAAGAAGTGGTCTATCAGTTGCAATTTGGTAAAGACTAATAAAATCAACAGTTATCAGTATCCAGTTTGATTATTGATAACTGCCACGCTCAAAGCTAATAAATAATATGATAGGACTTACGCACTATACAAATTAACCGTGATGTGAATTAAGGAAAATAGGCTGTTTCAGGCTTTTATTAATTATCCTTATGATCGTAAATAGACAACGCTGTAGGGGTTTAGCAATGCTAAACCCTTACGAAAGATGTGGCTTTTAACCATATCTATATTTGGTATTTTTTGTCAATGCCTAAGTTGTATATGAGTATTTTGTTGTACCTCAGATCAGCTATTATAGAAACTATAAATCAACAGAATTTACAACGATGACGACTCATTTCATTACCGCAGAAATTGATTTACAAGAAACTCCCGCAGAGTTACTAAAGGCAATTGAAACAGAGTTGAACAAACAGGGTGAACCCCTTCGTTGGGCAATTACCTCTGTGGACGTTGACGAACAAAAAGCTACTGTTGAAGCGGTTGTTACAAATAGTACACAGTTATGAGTTCTGAATGCTGAGTTGGGAGTTAACGCGATGTGCGGCTTATTATTGGAATACTTCTCCAAACCTCTCCCCCAAAGAGAAAAAAGAGGCTTTGATTCTTGCTCCTCTTTCCTGCAAGAGAAGGGTTGGGGTTAGGTTTGAGAGAAAGTCGTACACGGACTGAATTAGTATTTAATGGTTTCTGCTTCATAACTCAGCACTCAATATGCGTCCATACACTGCTGTCTTAATTATACCAACTGGCATTGGGGCTGCCATTGGGGGTTATGCTGGAGATGCTTTGCCTGTTGCTAAAGTTATGGCACAGGTTTGCGATCGCTTAATTACTCACCCTAATGTCCTTAATGGCGCTTCTCTGTACTGGAATCTCCCAAACGCTTTTTATGTTGAAGGTTATGGACTTGACAAATTTGCTGCTGGATGCTGGGGTTTGCGTCCAGTCCGAACTAACAAAGTAGGTTTGCTTTTAGACCAAGGCATTGAGCCAGAGTTGAGACTACGACATATACAAGCAGCAGATGCAGTCAGAGCAACTTTGGGATTGACTTTAACAGATTATGTAATTACTGATGCACCGTTAAATGTAGAATTACAGACTGCATTATCGGGTTCTAGTTGGGGGACAATTGGTAATCCAGATAGTTTATTACGGGCAGCTGAGATATTAATTAAAAAAGCGGGGGCAGAAGCGATCGCAGTTGTTACCCGTTTCCCCGATAATCTGGATGAGGAAGCAGTACAGAAATACCGCCACGGTGAAGGCGTTGATCCTTTAGCGGGTGCAGAAGCCGTAATTAGCCATTTGCTAGTGCGAACTTTTCAAATTCCTTGCGCCCACTCTCCCGCCCTTTTGAGCGAACCTCCAAAACCTGATTTATCTCCCCGTTCCGCCGCCGAAGAATTGGGTTATACCTTTTTGCCGTGCGTCCTTGTCGGTTTGAGTCGTGCCCCACAATTTATAGTGGAGAAAAAACGGGTAGCATCAGAGCAAGAAGATATTTGGGCAGATCAAGTGGATGCTGCGATCGCACCTGCAACTGCTTGTGGTAGCAGCACCTTACTAAGTTTAAGCCAAAAACGATGCCAAATAATTACAGTCGAAGAAAATAAAACTCTTATAAAAGTTCCTCCCCAACCCTTAGGGATCAAAGCTATAGAGGTAAACTCATACTTAGAAGCAGTGGGTGTATTAGCAGCACACAAATCAGGCATCAATCCATCTGCTCTCCGTCCCAAATTGTTGTCTTTGCAGTCAATTAGTCATTAGTCATTTGTCATTAGTCATTTGTCATTAGTCATTAGTCATTAGTCATTAGTCATTTGTCATTAGTCATTTGTCATTTGTCATTTGTCATTTGTCATTTGTCATTTGTCATTTGTCATTTGTCATTTGTCATTTGTCATTAGTTATTCTCCCCCCACTCCCCACTCCCCACTCCCTTAAAAACCCGTGGTTGAACAACAAAAGCAAAAACCAGAAATTCCATACCTGACACGCATCCAAGTACTTGGAGCGATGGGAGCAACTGCAATCATTTTATTGATAGTCGCTAAACTATCGCTGTACTTTGGCAACTTTTCCCTATTTTCCTGGAAGTTGAACCAAAGAGAGTTGCTGTTGGGTGTAGGGTTGGGGTTCGTCATCACCGCGTTAAGTGGCTTGGCTTATCGCCTTTGGACTGCCTACCGTAAAAGTGCAGATTATTATCTAGAAGTAGTACTAAAGCCCTTAGCTTTACCAGACTTAATTTGGCTGGGGTTACTACCGGGGTTAAGTGAAGAATTATTATTTAGAGGTGTGATATTGCCAGCTTTAGGTTCTGATCATCTGGCTGTCATTGTATCGAGTCTTTGCTTTGGCGTATTGCATTTTAGCGGTTCCCAACAATGGCCTTATGTGATTTGGGCAACCATTGTCGGAATGATACTAGCATATAGCGCCTTGATTACTGGCAACTTATTAGTGCCGATTGTCGCCCACATCGTGACAAATTGGATTTCTAGCTATATATGGAAAATGTGGCAATTGTCGGCAATTAAAAGTTAAAAATCTTTTTGTAGGGTGCGTTAGGCTAAAGCCGTAACGCACCATCTTATGTAGCGCTGCTAGGCGATGATGTAATGTTTTTTGTGACAAATCATTTTGAAATATGCGCCTAATACACCTACAGTAATTTTATTTTTAGCGATCGCCCACTATTGCCCACTATTAACCATAGATGAAACTACGTGGTTTTAGCGCTCTCACTGGATGCTTTCTGTGCAAGATTTTTCAAGCGGCTCAACCTGCTTTTGCGGATGCGTTCACTTTTGCGAACACCACCCGCCATTTCATATTCATGGCTGTCTTTGCCGTATTTAAAGCCAACCCCCATAAGTATCTTCTCAGAGAAATTGCCTAAGATTTGTTCTAATTCTTCAATCTCTGTTCTAGAAGAGTCAATCACCGCTAGAGCGGTGTTATGGGTTTCTATCTTGGTGCGTAACTGCTCAACTAATAATTTCATGTTTTTCAAATTGCAAGCATCCCCAAGATCGAAATTTAAATCAATTGCTTTGAGTCCAGCAGCTCTTAACTCAGCATTTTCTAGAACGCGAGATGTGCGTTTTTTCAGAGACATAAAATTTACTTATTTTTAAGGTTTCTATAGCTACTATGCCTTACTGAAACTAGATTTAAAATCAGCATAATCCGCAAATAATTGTATTTTTTATGAGATAATTACCCGTAAATTCTCGCAATTTACACTAAGAGGATGTTTGAAAAGTCGTAAAGTATACTAGAAACCCCGCTTCCATTCCTCTCCCCGAAAGGTCGAGAGGCTTTGATTCTTACTCCCCTGCCCTTGTAGGGAAGGGGCTGGGGGTTAGGTTTGAGAGAAAGTTGCACACGGCGTAATATAGTTCTTCCTCATTGAAACGAGTTTAATAAATTTAAAATCTTCTTTATTGTATTTTTTTTTACGTTCATAACCACAACTGCCTCTGTGGTAGCCACAGCTGAACCATTCATAACTATAGATGAAGCTGTGATCACCACAGGTTATATTTTACTTATCACAACTGCCTCTGTGATAGCCACAGATGAACCATTCATAACTATAGATGAAGCTGTGATCACCACAGCTTCTATTTTACTTATCACAACTGTTGCTGTGGTAGCCACAGATGAAGCATTCATAACTACAAATGAAGCTGTGATAACCACAGGTTCATCTGTAGTTATCACAACTGGTAAAGTATAAATATAGGACTTACGCATTGACAATAAATACCATATTACTTTGACAAGTTGGCTGCTAAAGCGATCGCCTGTGGTAAAATTCGATGTTCCTGAATTTGAATTCTGGCGTGGAGTGTTTCTGGTGTATCATCCGCCAGTACTGGGACTGCGGCTTGCATCAATATTGGGCCACTGTCCATTTCTAAACAAGCTATATGCACAGTACAACCAGTGATTTTTACCCCAGATGCTAAAGCTTGCTCTACGGCATGGATTCCCTTAAAACTAGGCAACAAACTCGGATGGATATTGATAATTCTGTCAGCAAAAGCATCAATTAATACTGATGTTACCAGTCGCATCCAACCTGCCATAATTACCCATTCTACATCGTAATGTCGCAATGTCTGCACAACTTTCTCGTCAAACTCTTCGCGGCTTTCATAGTTGCGGTGATTTAACAAAACAGCTTTTACATCTCTATTGGCTGCTTTTACGGCTGCTTGAGCCGAGGGGTTATTGTAAATTAAAACTTGAATTTGGGCATTTAGCTGTCCATCTTGGATAGCTTGGGCAACTATATCAAAATTGCTGCCATTCCCAGAAGCCATAATTCCCAGTTTTATAGGAGCGACTTGTGAGCAGACATTGTTAATACTGGGAGAAACCAAGCTAGGGGTAGAATCAGGGCACAGGGTCATAACAGCAAGAAGGGAAAATTATAAATGCCAAAAAAATATACTAAATCGTGGTTTGATAATGATACAGTAGCAGCCTGGATTTTTCTCACACCAGCACTGATTTTACTGGGTGTTTTTATTGTTTGGCCGATCGCCTATTTGGTTTACCTCAGTTTCACCGCTGGTAGTTTCACTTTAAAAGGTATTTATTGGATCGGCTTAAAAAACTATTGGCGGTTGCTACTTAACCCAGACTTTTGGCAAGTTCTGGGTAACACCTTTTATTTTACTGCTGCGACGATCATTCCCAGTTTAGTCATGCCTTTGGGATTAGCAGTGCTATTAAACCGCTCGATTCCCTTGCGGGGTGTCCTGCGAAGTGCTTATTTTCTACCTTCAATTATCTCAGTTGTGGCGGCTGGTTTAGGATTTCGCTGGCTGTTTCAAACATCGGGGCCAGTTAACGGAGTTTTAGATTTTTTGGGGATTCCGGCTATATCTTGGCTAGGAGACACATTTTGGGCTATGCCAGTGCTGATTTTAATGAGTATTTGGAAACAATTAGGTTTTAATATGGTGGTGTTTTTAGCGGGGTTGCAAGCAATTCCCCCTAGTCGTTATGAAGCCGCAAATTTAGATGGGGCAAATAGTTGGCAACAATTTTGGTATATTACTCTGCCCGGATTACGTCCTACTATTATATTTGCAACAATTACTACGGCGATTTTTACATTGCGGAGTTTTGAGCAAGTTTATGTGATGACTGGTGGTGGTCCGCTGAATTCGACTAATTTATTGGTTTACTACATTTATCAAGAGGCATTTGGTCAATTTGATTTTGGTTATGCAGCAGCGGCGGCGACGGTCCTGTTAGCGGTGACGTTGGTATTGGTGTATTTGCAGTTGCGAACTTGGGGGGAGGAGTAGGGGGTTTTGGATGAATTTTGTTTCGCGCAAAGGTAAGAGTTTTAAATATCCTTCAATGGATATAGGTGATATTCTAAAGTTTAGTATTAAGGGAACAACACGGAGATTAAAAGATATAGGGATAATTATGAACCAAGAGCTTACCCAAGCGATCGCCTCAAAAGTTCAGCTATTCCCCAGCATCAAACAGAAAGAAATTTAGTGTTTGCCTTGTCCTTGCAAAATCCCAAGTATTTGACTATTTTCAGTTTGCAAGTTAAGAATTGAAGTTTGCATTTGCTGCATATTGACGGCGAGTACTTCAAAGTTTTGTTGATGAATTGTCACTGTTTGCAGCAGCAAGTTAACTGAGTTAGCAATCTCGTTTACTGACTGGGTTAACTGTGTTGTTGATTGTCTTAGTTCGGTCGTTGATTGTCTCAGTTCAGCATTCACTACAACTTGATTATCTAGCTGTTGTGAAACTCTCTCTAGTGTTGCTTCTATTCGGTCTAGTCTATCTGGTTGTTCTTGTGTCATAGGGATTGGGGAGTAGGGAGTGTGGGAAAGTGTGTAGTCTACCGCCGTAGGCATCGCACACTTGTTCCTAATGTTAGCTTTGTCCTTGCAAAATCTCAAGTATTCGACTGTTTTCAGTTTGCAAGTTAAGAATTGAAGTTTGCATTTGCTGAATATTGAAGGCGAGTACTTCAAAGTTTTGTTGATGAATTGTTACTGTTTGCAGCAGCAAGTTAACTGAGTTGGCAATCTCGTTTACTGATTGGGTTAATTGTGTCGTTGATTGTCTCAGTTCAGCATTCACTACAACTTGATTATCTAGCTGTTGTGAAACTCTCTCTAGTGTCGCCTCTATTCGGTCTAATCTGTCTGGTTGTTCTTGTGTCATCAGGATTGGGGAGTCGAGAGCAGCATTGGTGTCAGCTTAACTTTAACGTTAAATCGGCGATCGCAAATGACAAGTTACAACAACTCTGTAATGGAAAATAGCCGTTGTCGGTCTATTTTCTGAAGCTTGATTTTTGCGGCGTAGAAAGCCTGATAATAAAATTGATATCTCTCTGGTTCAGCTTCGGGATCGGTTTGCTGCCATAGTTCCAAAAAGTGACGATAGCGTTTTTCAAGCATCACTAGATCCATGCAAGCGATCGCAGCTTGAACCACTTGCGGAGTCCGAGGTATTTCTATCTTCCATTTCTCGTTCAGATGAAACAGATGCGACACTAATTCCAAGTCTTCTGATAATTCTAAATATATGTTTTCCAGAGTTGAAATTAAATCTACCTGTTCCACTGCTATATCTAAAATCTGTTGCCACAAAAATCGGTGGTGAGAAAGACTAAATTGCAAATCTCGTTCTTCTAGTTCGTCAATAATCGCTTGACGCTGTTCTGGACAATGCAAATAAATCCTTAGCAATAAGGCCTCTGCTTGTTCTAAAAGACTGCGATCTATGGGGAGTGGGGAAAGTTTATTATCTCCCCATGCTTTCTTTGCTGACACTGGCTTAGAATATGTAGCCGCAGCTGGAGCAATTTGAGTTAACAGATTTTCGACTCTTAGGGGTATAAGTCTGGTATCTCCTAAGCTGAGTATTTCCGCACAATAAGAAACATAATAATTTCGTGTATCGCTGTTAGCTATATTCTTGAGTAATTTGACTAATTGTTGAGTTACTTGCTGAAAATCTGTAGCTTGTTTTAAGTCACGGTCTTTAATAGTTTGTTGAATCTGCCAATCTAACCAAAGTGGAGCATTTGCTAGGAGTTCTCCATACTCTTCTGATGTGTGAGTATACAAATATTCATCAGCATCTTTGCCATCAGGTAGATTGAGAATCTTTAGCTGGACTTCGCCCTTATATGCTAATTCGGCAATTTCACCAATCGCCCGTTCTGCGGCATTTGTTCCGGCTTTATCAGCATCAAAGTTAAGTACTAATTGTTTCGATTCGGTGTAGCGTAATATTAGCCGAACTTGTTCTAAACTTAAGGCTGTACCAAGGGAAGCGACGGCGTTATTAATACCAACAGCGTGGAGAGCGATCGCATCAAAATATCCCTCTACCACCACCGCTTGATCGAGTTGAGAAATCCCGCTTTTAGCTTGATCGAGGGCAAATAATATTTTGCCTTTACTAAAAAGTTCCGTTTCTGGTGAATTCAAATATTTAGGTTGCTCATCGGTGAGAGTTCTACCACCAAAGGCAATGACACGCCCTTGAACATCGCGGATAGGAATCATTAAGCGATCGCGGAACACATCATAATAACCGCCCCCTTCCTTGCGTGGTTTAATCAACCCCGCTTTTTCCAGCAGTTGCGCGGGCAAACGTTTATCTTCCACTAAATAGCGATGCAGGGTTTCCCAACCTGCGGGGGCATAACCTAAACCAAACTGCTGTATTGTTTCTTCTTTGAGTTGGCGGTTAGATTGCAAATACTGAATTGCCATTTGCCCTTGGGATTGTCTGAGGGCGTGTTGATAAAACTGGGCGGACGTTGCCAGAACTTCATATAATTGTTCACGCAAAGATAGCTGACGCTGTAATTCTTGGCGTTGTCCGGGTTCGAGGGTTTGTACAGGCACTTGGTAACGTCGTGCTAAATCCAGCACAACCTCAGCAAAAGAGCGCTTTCCCAACTCCATCACAAACTTGATGGCATTTCCCGCAGCTAAACAGCCAAAGCAATAGTACATTTGCTTGGTCTGGCTAACAGTAAAACTGGGACTTTTCTCATCGTGGAAGGGACACAAACCGACAAAATCCTTCCCTCGTTTGCGTAAAACTACATATTCGGAGACGACATCGACAATATCAGCTCGTAGTTTAACTTCCTCAATTGTGTCTGGGTGCAAGCGGGGGATTTGCATTCTAGTTATTGGGCATGGGGCATGGGGCATTGAGTATTTGGAAAACTTTTTCTCAGCCCTAGTATCTAGTTTCCACTACCCAATCCTCAGTCATTGGTCATGAACTTTGGAGAAATAACAAAGGACAAAGGACTTCTGATCGTTATTATATTCTTGTTGTTAAACCAAGAATGATGTATACAATTGCTGACGCTGAGTTTTACCAGAGGAAATACTGAATATGGGGCGTATTTTTATATCAGCGGCTCACGGTGGCAAAGAAGCCGGAGGAATCGATCCTGGGGCGATCGCGGGTGGTACAACTGAAGCTAAAGAAATGATTTTGTTGCGGGATTTGATTGTCACGGAACTCAGAGCGCGGAATGTGGAAATTTTAGCAGTCCCCGATGACTTGAGTGCCGCCCAAACTATCACCTGGATCAATTCTCGTAGCCGTCGGGGTGATGTCGCCCTAGAAATTCAATCTGACACAGCTAACAGCCCTTCTATACGTGGGGCTAGTGTCTTTTATATTGTTAATAATAGCGATCGCCGGAGCAATGCTGAACAGGTGCTACTGGGGTTGTTGCGCCGTGTACCTCAATTACCAAATCGGGGAGTCAAGCCAGATACAGATAGTGGATTGGGTAAGTTAGCATTCTGTCGCCAGACAACGCTTCCAGCTTTGTTAATGCAAGTGGGGTTTCTCAGCAATCCAGAAGATCGGGCTTTGCTGCAAACTCGCCGCCGTGATTTTGCTTTGGGAATTGTCGATGGGCTGGTATCTTGGAGTCGTGTAATTGACCCCACTGGAACTCCAACAGAAGCAAATTATCCACCAATTAATATTAACATCAACGGGCAAAAATACTCGGAGCAAGGAGTATTGGTTAATGGAAATGCTTACATCCCCATTGATTTAGTAGACCGTCTGCGGATTGATTTGGCAAAAGCAGCTAACGTCAATCGGATTACCTATCGCAAAATAGTTTATATCAAAGCTATCGAACTGCGGGATTTTAATGTTGCAGTCACTTGGGATGTTTCAACTCGGACTGTCACCTTGCGCTCAAATTTGATCGTTTGCTCTGGTCAAATTGACCGGATCATATCGAACGGTAATACCTCAGAAATGCAGTTACAATTATTCCTTAGAAACAATAATGAAAATGCTTTAGTAAAGTTTCCTGACATCCCAAAACTTTATCAAGGAGAAGCACGTACAGAAGGAGTAAACTACGATATTGCCTTTTGCCAAATGTGTGTAGAAACTGGATTTTTACGGTTTGGTGGCGATATTAGACCTGAGCAAAATAACTTTGCCGGCTTAGGTGCGATCGGTGGTGGTTCGGAGGCTGCATCTTTTCCAAGTGCCACAATTGGGGTGAGGGCGCACATCCAACATTTGAAAGCTTACGCTAATTTAGAACCCTTGGTAGGAGAAGAAGTAGATCCAAGGTTTCGCTTTGTCACACGCGGGATTGCGCCATTAATTGATCAGCTATCCGGGAGGTGGTCAGCAGATTTGGATTATGGTGCAAGAATTACAGCAATGATCAAACGACTGTATGAGTCAGCAGGACTTCTTTGAGTTTTAAGTAAATTGTTCTAGCAATTTTTAGGGCGTTAAGTAAATGGGGAAGAATAAATCAAACTATGTTATGCAATATAAAATTAAATAAATTGCCTCTTAATAGTAGAGCGTTAGTAGCAAGTCATAACAGTAGTTTGGAGTTTGCCAGCCTCGCAAAACTATCAAGTGGAAACTTGCTTGCAGAAGTGGATCTTTATCGGGCTGTAGTAAGTTTAAAGCTAAGGCAAGACAAAAAAGTGTCAATGGGTCAGTTTTTGACTCCCGCCTCAGTAGCCCAATTGATGGCTGAGATGTTTAAGCTAGATTTGCCTGAAATATCCTTGCTTGATGCTGGAGCCGGAATCGGTTCATTACTAGCCGCTTTTGTGGCAAAAGTATGCCAGCATCCACAAAGCACGACAAGTTTGCGCGTTGTAGCCTATGAAATCGACCCTTTTTTAATTGGATATTTGCATCAGACTCTAAAGCTATGTGAGAGGGAATGTGAATATGTGGATATTTCCTTCAATTACGAAATTCGTGAGATTGATTTTATCGAAGATGCAGTTAGGCTACTTCAGGTTAGTTTATTGAATAGTGCGATGCCTACGGCGGTAAACTACGCAACAGAATTTACCCATGCTATCCTCAACCCGCCTTATTTGAAAATCAATGCTCATTCCAAAGTGCGCGAATTGCTGCGTTCCATCGGTTTGGAGACTAGCAATCTTTATACTGGTTTTATGGCTGCTACAGCGCAACTTCTAAAACCAAGTGGAGAGTTTGTTGCAATTACCCCGCGCAGTTTTTGCAATGGCCCTTATTTCCGTGACTTCCGCAAGATGTTTTTAGAGATGATGGCTTTACAGCAAGTACATCTTTTTGAGTCGCGGCAAGAAGCATTTAGTGACGATGATGTTTTGCAAGAAACTATCATCATCCAAGCTACCAAACAAAGGCAAAAGTCTAGCAACGTCATCATCAATACCAGTTCTGGTGCTAATGATGACTTAATCATGTCACACTCTGTACCATACTCGGAATTAGTTCAACCTGATGATATAGAGCAGTTTATTCATATTCTTCCAGATAAGATTAGCCAGCAAATCGTGCAGCAAATGGCATTTTTTACCTGTACGTTGAAAGATTTAGGGCTAACAGTTTCAACTGGACGGGTAGTAGATTTCCGAGCAAAAGATTACTTAAGGACAAATCCAGAAAACAATACTGTTCCTTTAATTTATCCGGTAAATTTCTCGAATGGATATGTAGACTATCCAAAAATAACCAAAAAGCCTCAAGCGATAGTCTATATAGAAGAAACAGCAAATCTTCTGATCTCAAATGAGCATTACGTTCTATGCAAAAGATTCTCATCGAAAGAAGAGAAAAGGCGTATTGTTGCGGTTGTTTATGATGCCAACCAATTTAATTATGCCTGTGTCGGCTTTGAAAATCACTTGAATTACTTTCACAAAGATGGGCGTGGACTTAGTATTACCTTGGCTCGTGGGCTTGCTGTTTATCTCAATTCAACTTTAGTTGATGCTTTTTTTCGGTTGTTCAATGGGCATACTCAGGTTAATGCAACAGATTTGCGAAAATTAAAGTACCCCAATTTGTCACAGCTATTGTCGTTAGGGACGGCGATTAAAGAGCAGTTTCCTTCTTTGCAGGAAATTGATCAACTTATAGAAAATAAGCTCCTGAGTATGTCTAATCTATCAGAAAATAATCCAATTGTAACTAAGTCTCGAATTGATGAAGCGCTGCAAATCTTGACACAATTGGGCTTTCCACAAGCACAGATGAACGTTCGTTCAGCTTTAACTCTTCTGGCATTGCTTGACTTAAAACCGACAGACTCTTGGCAATTAGCAACTTCCCCTTTTATGGGAATTACGCCAATGATGGACTTTATGGCTCAACATTATGGCAAAACCTATAAGCCCAACACACGGGAAACAGTTCGCCGCCAGACAGTGCATCAATTTCTGGATGCAGCTTTGATAGTTGCTAATCCAGATGATTTAAGCCGCCCTATCAACAGTCCAAAAACTGTATATAAAATTGAAAATAGTGCGCTAGAACTATTAAGAACTTACGCCACTGACGAATGGGAAAAGAGCATCAGTACCTACCTTGCTTCAGTTGAAACTCTGAAAAAGCAGTATGCTCAAGAACGTCAAATGTCCCGTATTCCGATAGTAATTAATGGGGAAATTAAAACCTTATCACCAGGTGGTCAGAATATTCTGATTGAAAAAATTATCAATGATTTCGCCCCTCGTTTTACTCCTAGTGGCAAGCTCATCTATGTTGGTGATACAGATGAAAAGTTCGCCCACTTCGATGAAGCAGCATTGACAGATTTGGGCGTTAACATCGATTCCCACGGCAAAATGCCAGATGTGATCATTCACTTCACAAAAAATAACTGGTTAGTACTGATTGAAGCTGTAACCTCACATGGCCCAATTAATCCTAAACGGAAGAAGGAACTTGAAGTCTTATTCAGAAGTGTCCAAATACCTCTGGTGATGGTAACAACATTTCTCAGCCGTAAAGCAATGGTGGCATATCTGGCAGAGATTGCTTGGGAAACAGATGTTTGGGTTGCTGAAGATTCAACTCACCTGATTCATTTCAATGGGGAATATCTATTGCAAGCTTACCAAATAGAAAAGAAGAAAAATTTCTAAATCTAGCTTATCTACTTTCTTGTTTGCAAGCAAAAGCAATTATGACCATAACCAGCAACGCATTTCAGTTTTGAATTGAAGGCAGAACACCTCCCAATTACTAGCAAGCGAGATTGTTTGAACAGCACACCCACAATTATTAACTCGTTACCAATTAATCGTATTTCCGGCGAGAAAATAGCGCTCTTGCTGTTACAAAAGTGCTTTATACTGTTTACGGTTTTTACTATTGAGTTATCCGTGTGAAACAAATCTTGCTAACAACTCTTCACGAGATAAACTAGACAATTCTAGTAAAACTCTCGCAAAGTCATCTGGTGGTAACTGCAACAAACTATCAACGGCTCTCGACAATTCCTCGTCCACAGAACCAAACCTGAATCTCAACAAGTTTTCTACAACTTGGCGTTGCCCTTGCTGTACTCCTTCTTGTACTGCTTGCGCTCTCGCTTCGTGGTAAGCTTCTGTTAAATTCATAATCAACTCCTGGTCATCCTCAGTTAAATCTGTTTGTGTCATCACACTGATACGCCACCGATAAATTATTTCCAAAACATTACGGCGGAGAAGATTCTCGCTTGGAAGGGCAACGAGTTCTGTTACTGCTTGTTGTTGCACTGTTCCTCGCCCTAAAATCCTAAACCAGAGTGTTTCATCGGTGACAGGTAACTTGTTAATCGCCAGTATTGCCGCTCTCAAAGATTTTGGCAGAAAGTAAACTCCAGTAGTCCAGCTTTCTAGGTTTAGTTTAGCGCCAAAATCGTTGAGCAAAGTTTCTGAAACTGATGGTGCCAGAATCCACAAACGAGCCAAATCATTCTCGCTAATGGTTGTTTCTTCTCGCTTGGCTTTTCGTTGAGAATCGGCAATTACAGTGAACAGCTTGAGGAAACCAGCACCTTCCTCAGTTTCTCAACTCAAATTGAATTGGGATAGGATTGGTCAATCTTCGTAAACTCCCGCATCTGTTACCTGAATTTACGGTACTTCAATCGGAATCAAAGCATTTTCTGGCAAGTGGTTGGAAAAACGCCCTTCATCTGCAAGCACCAAAATCAGGCGCAGGGAATAATCTGGCGGAACTTGCAAGTCTGCCCACGGTACTGCTAACTCTAAACAACTATTTATTGCTACTTGAGCGCGACTAAAACGGGGATGCCATTGATGATTGTCTCCAGCTTCCCGAAACTGAATCGATAGCGTCAGTAAGTTAACTTCCAGAAGATGGTGAAAAAGGTAATTGAGTGGGGCTGCATCTGGTACATCTGCCAAGGGAACTGGGCTATTGACCATTGTTTTTTCTGGATAGAACCAGAGCAAATTTAACTCTGTTGGCAAATCCCGCCCTGGTGCAGCCCCACTTTTAAAGTCCAGCCGCAAATAGAAATTGAGGTGATCCACTCCATACCAAAGTCGCTGGATGGCACTGCTATTGTGCATTGTGCCCCGCGCTCCGCCGATTTCTATGCGTCCAGCTTTATCCCAATCTTGTTCATCACCCTTACCATCAATGATGGGATGAATAAAACCTTGTGGGGTGTGGTTTGTCTGTGCTTCGTGGATTTCTACTGGTTGATTGAGATAGGGCGGTACAGGTTCATTTAATGCTTTGTAAATGCCAAACAGATGTTCTCGAAACAACCGATCAAAGATAGCATCTTGATTTGAGGAGTGTCCTGCACCAAACCACCAAAACCAGTCGGAACCCTCTGCGGCATACAATGCTTCCCACGCTTCGGGGTTGTTCTCTTCCGTCGCTTCGGGATGACTTGCGAGCATTTCTCTGGCTGCTGTTAGATAATCCCAAGCACGATTTTTGGCGGGATCGCCGATCCAAGTGGTGAAACTGCCATCCACCCAAGAACCGCTATGTAGCTGCTCTCCGGGGATGGTGGCTGTGGCTGGAAATTCTTCGAGAAATTCGGAGACGGTGACGAGTTTAAGGTGGGGTTCATCACTTAAACTTTGATACAAAGCTTCTAGGAAGGGTTTGCCATCTTGGGGATAAAATTCCCAGCAATTCTCGCCATCCAAGGCGATGGTAACTAGCCAAGGTTGCTCACTTTGACTATCTCTTTGCATTTTAGCGATCGCTTGCAAATGTCCCACTAAATTCGCTGCTGCCTGTTTCGCTGGCATTGCACTGTAAGTAAAGCCAATCAAATCTGATAATCTGTGGTCACGAAATACAATCGACAAGTCACCCTCTGCGGTTTGCAAGCGATAGGGTTGGTACAGCAGTTCTGGTTGCTCTACATTCCCCGCCTCATCCCGATGAAAAAAGTGTTTCAGCGTCCACCCTAAGACGGCTTCATCTGAGCATATCCACTTAAAACCTTGGTTAATAATATGTGGAAGTACCGCCGGACTTACTGACTGTTCCGAAGGCCACAAACCACGAGGTATCTGTCCAAAGCGGTCTTTATAAAAGTTCCAAGCTTTCCGCAAGTGGCGGGGAATATCTTCTGCCCACTGAAAACGTTGCTCAGGTAGTATCATATTTGGCACGGCGACCCGACCAGAGTTAGTATCAGCTAGCAATGGCAAAATGGGATGGGTATAAGGCGTGGTGGTAATTTCTAGCTGCCCCGCCTCCTGCATTTTCCGATGTTGGGGGACAATGCGGCTCAGAATTTCTCGCTGTTTAGAATAAATGCGCTGGCGATCGCTTAAAGTAAAATTTCGTCCCTGTTTTAACCAAGTAGCAATTTCCGGGTCATCCCAAAACAGTGGATCGATCCAAGCCAAATTGTGCCAAGCTAACAAATCGCCATAATCGGGCAATTCCCAATTTGCCAAACACCAAGCTTGCCCTTTCTCCTGCCTTTGGTAGTATAACTCGGCATAGCGGGGATGGGGGTCAATCAGGGTATGGTGATTAGCATCGAAAAAGTGTTGGATAATAAATTCGCGCTGTTCCTGGGTGAGTTGTGCATCCGGTGTCAAGCTGGCTGTGAGGTAAGGGTCAAAAGCAGTGCCAGCAATATAATCTTCGAGTTGTAATATCAGCGATGGGACTAAATTCACCGTTTGGTGTAACTTAGGATACTGTTCTAGAATTAATATCAAATCCAAATAATCTTTAGTTCCATGCAAACGTACCCAAGGTAGACGGTAGTGCTGACTAGGAGATAACGAAACGTCGCTACCAGGAGATTTGTACAGCGGCTGATGTTGATGCCAGATAAAAGCAATGTAAAGAGGATGAGACATAGAAATAGTTAGGAGTTAAGAATGAGGAGTTAGGAGTTGATTCCAAACGTACAGACGCGATTAATCGCGTCTCTCCTAACTCCTAACTCCTAACTCCTAACTTTTACACCACTTGCTCAATTTCTGCAATTTCGGGAATCATTTCCTTGAGGCGGCGTTCAATACCCATTCTCAGAGTCATTGCAGAACTGGGGCAAGAACCACAGGCACCTTGTAACCGCAGTTTTACAACAGGCCCATCGAGTTCTACGAGTTCCACGTTACCGCCATCAGACATAAGATAAGGGCGTAATTCATCTAAGACTGTTTCAACGTTGTCAATTGTGAGTTCCATAGTTTTAGACCTACTAAGTTAATTATGGGTGTTGGGAATGGGGCATTGGGCATTGGTGAATGATAACTGGTAATCTGAGAACTCCCATCACCTATTCTCCCTTGCCCCAAAATTTTATTTTCTAGCTTTGTTAAAATGATCCTAGACGCAATTGCAGCTAGTTTGTCAGTTTTTTAGTTGGCATTTGCCATTTGTCAGTCGTCTGTTATCTACATTTTAATGATTTTTGACTAGGGATTGGGAATCTTTCTGCCCTATTCCCTATTTACACGCAGTCCAATTTTCCTCAATAACAGACCTTACAGCCTAGTTGGGAACAAGCTATATTTTGAGCATTACTAGTTTATTTGCGATCGCATGGCAACCTTATATGGGCGATCGGCATAACGTAAAATAAAATGTATCGCAGATTTGACAAATAAATTAACATAGAACGCTTCATGCGGCGAGACTCAATTTTTTACAAACTTTTCCAACAATCCCCCACTTTGCTATTTGAACTATTGACAAATTCTCCATTAAATGCACAAGCTTATCGATTTGATTCGGTAGCTGTCAAAGAACCGAAATTTGAAATAGATGGAGTATTTCTCCCACCAGAAAAC
>JBBSCU010000099.1:0-16859 GCA_038249935.1 Chroococcales cyanobacterium | reverse complement strand
GTCTCTGGATCTCATCGTGCATATATTCATCGCTCTCATGGTGGGCGTTATGGCATACTGAACTCCGAAGAAGGCTATCAAAATCTGCAACGCTTTTTGTTTGGTGATATCCAGGTGAAACTGTCTCTAAGCAATGTCCAGTTAAGAGACCTGGACAAGAAATTTTATCAACTGGAAACTAGGATTGCTTTGCGTGGTCTTCCTATTCCTATATATGAGCAATCGATCGAGCATTATTGCCCAATCACACAAGAGTTAACCAGAACAGACAAACCTATTCCTCTGTTTACAGCCTTTTTAATCCCAAGAAACTCAGCCAGTGATAATAATGTCTGTAGATATGCCCTGCGTTTAGCACTGCATTCCTTCACAAAACAAGAGACGAATTGGTTACGTGACAGTCATCTCGACCAAGTACCCCTGTGGTCTGACTATCTAATTACTGATGTTGCCGAATCAAATACCACATATGAGGCTAAATACAGTTGGAATTCCGATGAAAAAGAGCCATTAACGAAGTTAAATCCCAATCGAGAATCCAGTTCCAATATATATGTTGCATATGTTCCCCTCCCTGAACGTGGGCAAATAGTTTTAGGAACAAATGCAGCAGTTCGCTTGGAAATTTCCCGATGGCAATAAATGTTCGTCTGTATTAAACTCAACTGAGAAGCTCTATAACTAATGATTCATTTGTTTTCAATCTGTTAAGAGAGGAAAAATTATGCAGGGTAATCGCAAACAAACGGCTCTTATTACTGGTGCGTCTGGCGGTATCGGTTATGAATTTGCAAAGTTATTTGCTCAGGATGGTTACAATCTTGTGTTGGTAGCTAGAACTGTAGAAAAGCTGAATAAAATCGCCGATGAATTTAAAAATAAATTTGGTATTGATGTCAAAGTTATTTCCAAGGATTTATCAAACCCATCAGCCTCAGAAGAAATTTTCACTGAGCTAGAACAAGCATCTGTCAGAGTTGATGTGTTGATAAACAATGCTGGGTTTGCTACTTATGGATTATTTCACGAAATTGACCTGAATGCTGAACTGCAATTGCTACAGGTTAATGTTGTATGTCTCACACATTTAACCAAGTTATTCCTCAAGGGCATGGTTAAGCAGGGGTCTGGAAAAATATTAAATGTGGCCTCGACTGCTGCTTTTCAACCAGGACCGCTGATGGCAGTATACTACGCTAGTAAAGCCTATGTCTTATCGTTTACAGAAGCGATCGCTAATGAATTAGAAAATACAGGTGTTTCTGTAACGGCCCTTTGTCCTGGTCCTACGGAATCGGGTTTTCAACAAAGAGCCGCGATGGAAGACTCAAAGCTAGTCAGTGGTCAAAAAATTATGACTGCCCAAACCGTGGCCGAAATCGGTTATCGTGGTCTATTTGAAAACAAAACTGTTGTTGTTCCTGGAATTAAAAATAAACTCCTTGCTGAATCTGTAAGATTTACTCCCAGAAAGCTAGTAACTAAATTAGTCAGAAATATGCAGGAAAGCAAATAATTTTTGAGACTCCCACGGTTTCAAACCGTGGGATTCTTGTTTCATCGAGCCGACTTGTCTAAACCGCGTCAACAGATCCAACTAGAGGTCAAGGAGAAGTTCATTATGCCCCAGGAGAAAAAACCACAACTAAGCAAAAGTGTTGTGAGGTAGTAGACATCTCCAGAAATTAAATATGCGTTATGCAGAACCCTTATAGAGACGCGAAATTTCGCGTCTCTACATTCATTATCGGAGATGTCTAGTAGCTTAATCTCCTCAAATTGCGTAGGCATAGACCGCACTTGGGCAACCTCAGTGACCATTGTAAACATCGCTTTTACGGTTTTTTACACGCAGCCTTTCTGACTTTGTTGCTCAGTTATCGTACAAGTAACTTAAATTTATATTTAATCAGCCAAAAGGCAGATTGTTTCATCAAAACTTCATATTTAATAAGCAAAATGCCATTTAACTTAAGCAATATGAGCTTTGACTTACTCAAACCCCAGTTTGGTTACTCATTTTGGTGTTTTCCGCAAGCAATATGACTTTTGACTTATTCAAACCCCAGTTTGGTTACTCATTTCGGTGTTTTCCGCAAGCAATATGAGCTTTGACTTAAGCAAAATCAGGTTTGACTTCCTAAATTGGCATTTTACTTACTCATTTTGGTGTTTTCCGCAAGTCAAATAACGTTTGACTTACTAAATTGGTTTATTTACTTATTTATTTAAGTAATTCACGCATTTATTTTGGTGTATCGTTTATTTGTAGTTAATTATTTCTGCTTAATTTTTGCATCGTCCTACTTGAGCGATCGCATTATTGAACTACCTAATCGCTATGAAACTGTTGCTTGATCAGAGATTACCAGCAATCGACACAGATTTGGAATTTATAAAAGCTAAACTCAGTTAGCCGATGGTATCCCCCCATATCCTATGAAGTATTGTTTTATAAATTTTATTGGTCTTCAACTGCACTTTGTTCATACTCAGTAATAATGCTCCTAATGTCATCTGCTGCCATATCAGCTTGTTCAGATTTAGTATAAATAGTCAGAGGATGCGTAGATTTCGGTTAAACGTTGGCGCGGTTTCAACTTGAATAAACGATTGCTCAGACATCTTCAAGTCCTTCCCAAAGTTGAGCCACGGGAATCGTTTGTCCGGTCATAGCTTCATGCCAAGCTTGACGAAAATCTTCTAAAATCACTTCTTTAGATGGCTCATCTTCATCAATTTCTGCTGCTTCTGCGATCAGGACAATTACTTCAACACGACTGTTTTTATCACTCATTAAGGGATGATCTAAAGTAAGTTGCCCATGCTCATCAATGGTTGCCATAACTTTAATTGCTTTCATGGGGATTCCAGAGGATATGGGATATAAAGGGGATTTTTCGATATCACATCAGCTAACTGAACGAAGCGACTTGAGGCAAACTCCCGATTTTCATCGTTAAGAATTTGATTAGCTACGATGCTGATTGACTGAATGCCACAAAAAGCGGTGGTGAGTACACCAGAGTCTATGTAAGTCTTCTTACGACTCACGGAATCCGCCTCGACGTGCAGCAAGTTCAATTTCGTTTTCGTTTAGAAGTTGCAATCCAGAAGCGATCGCTCGTTGTCGGATTGACCATAATTTTTTGGCTAACGGTGTTTGTGGCACAAAATCAGATTCGGGGGGTATTGTTTCTGACTCAGATTTAAGTAGTTCAACAAACTCAAAAACTTTTGTTGCTTTTCGGGTGTGAGTTCTCGCCAGTGTTCAAGTAGTTCAACTTCATTACCCATAAGTGCTTCGCTATTGAATGATTTTTCTATTTTAGTGGCAGAAGCTTTACTTCCTGTTCCTTGCTATAAAATTTTGCTTGGAGTACAATCGTTTCTCATTAACTTGGCATAAAGCAATATAGATTGACGATGATTTTCATCAGGAGCTAGGGTTACTTCCATGAAATTAGATCGCATTACCAGCAATCCCAATCGCATGAATGGACAGCCCTCTATTCGTAATCTTCGCCTTACCGTTCGTCGAGTGATTGAGTTATTAGCTACCTATCCTAATCGTGAAGAACTGCTTCAGGAGTTTCCCGAATTAGAAGATGAAGATATTCAGCAAGCCTTGATTTTTGCATCGTCTTACTTGAGCGATCGCATCATCGAACTACCTAACCGCTATGAAACTGTTGCTTGATCAGGGATTACCACTCTCTGCGGCAGTATTGCTACGTGATGCAGGTATCGACACTTTCCATGTGGGTGAAATTGGGATGTCTGAAGCTGAAGATGCAGAAATTATCCAGAGAGCTAGAGAAGAGAGACGTGTTGTTGCTACACTTGATGCAGATTTCCATACATTGCTGGCGCTTGATGAAGCAACTACTCCTTCAGTCATTCGGATTCGGATTGAAAGGTTACGTTCTCAAGCATTAGCGAATCTGTTGCTGAAGGTAATCGCTGAGTGTGAAGAGGATTTGGAGCAAGGAGCAGCCGTAACGGTTGAGCCAAGCCGTATTCATATCCGTCGTTTACCGTTGTTGCCTGATGTCTAACCTTTGGCATATTTAACTTAACGCAATATAAAATTAATTAAATTGTCTCGTAGTAAGGGCTTCAGGGCTAAAGCCCTTACTACAAACCTTTAATTATTCACGCCTACTTACTTAGACAACAATTAGCAGTTTAGAAAACTTAAAAAAATAACTAATTTTTAAGTTTGTTTTGGGAATCATAATCCTTAGAACATTGTTCGACTGTGAAAGAATTAAAGTAATGTTATGTATAATTTTGTAACGATAGATTTCGAGCCTGCTATCCGCCATACAATTGCCACTCTAATTTCTCAATACCAAAAATACCTTTCACCCTTGAAGGGGTATTCTTGTCCGCATCGTCTATTATATGGTAATGAATCTTGCTCTCAATATGTTAAACAGACAATTTTAGAACAAGATTTACGAACTGCTTTGTATATGTCGAGACAAAGATTTAGGCAATGTTCATTAGCTGGTCAAGAACTTGTAAGATTAGCTGCTGAGAGCAATGAGTCTTCATGCAATGATTGTTGTTCTAATTCTTGTTTGCAATGTTGTGACATTGTGCCTAGCTCTTGTGACATTGTGCCTAGCAATGATTTCGGGCAACGCATAATTAATTTCTGGAGATGTCTATTGTTTTAGATTTTTTCAGCGTTTCTAATCAGAGCAAATAATATAATATCTACATAACGAATACCAGTAGTTTGCATAAAAATTACAAATTATCAAAGGGCTATTCTTGTAAAACGGTCTTTGATACAATTCTAGTTTTCTTCAGGTCTGCTTCGGAAAGTTCTTCTCCAGCTTGCAAGCGAGTGGCGGAAGTTTGCAACACTGTCGCTGCACCTTTATCTCCGATTTGTAAAGCAGTTTTAGCAGCTGTTTGTAGCATTGTAGCTGCCCCAGCGCGATCGCCTTGTTGCAATTTCGCCTCAGCTAACTGAGTTTGCCGATACTTTGCTTTACTTGAAGTCGGGAATTACCCGAATCAGTCCAGTCTGGAAGGCTTTGTCGTAGGTGATGACAAGTAAACTTTCGAGTTCAGCCTGAGCCATGATCATGCGATCAAAGGGATCTCGGTGGGCAATCGGTAGGCTTCCTGCTCTGAGGGCATGGGCTGTGGTGATGGCAAGTTCTATAAATTTAGCCTGATGCAATATCTGTGAATATTGCTCAACAAGTTGTTTGGCTTCGGGTAGTTTACCCATGCGGTATTTGGTGGCGATTTCCCAAGCAGAAGCACTACTGACAATAATCCGATGATCTGGGTTGCGAATGATGTCTCGGCAGTCAGTGTGGAGTTTTGGGTCGTCAAAGAGCCACCATAGCAGAATATGGGTGTCGATGAGGTAGCTTATTCCCATTGCTGGAGTTCATCTTCTGGCAGTGCTTCAAAGAAAGCATCGCCGAGTTGTCCTTTCAATAAACCAGGGGTGCGGGGTTGTGTACGTTCTTGACTTAAACCTAGTCGAAAGTAGTGAATTAGGTCATAAAGTTCTGCTAGTTTGTCTTCAGGGATGTCTTGCAATTCTTGGACAATCTTTTCAATCAGCATAAGTCAAACTCTTCGGTGGTTGTTAATCAATAAGTTCGGCGAGGGTTTCAATTTCGTTCATTATGCACCAGGAGAAAAAACCACAACTAAGCAAAAGTGCTGTGAGGTAGTAGCTTAATCTCCTCAAATTGCGTAGGCATAGACCGCACTTGGGCAACCTCAGTGACCATTGTAAACATCGCTTTTACGGTTTTTTACACGCAGCCTTTCTGACTTTGTTGCTCAATTATCGTACAAGTAACTTAAATTTATATTTAATCAGCCAAAAAGCAGATTGCTTTATTAAAACTTCATGTTTAACAAGCAAAATGCCATTTGATTTAAGCAAAATAACCTTTGATTTACTCAAACCCCAGTTTGCTTACTCATTTTGGTGTTTTCCGCAAGCAAAATAACCTTTGACTTATTCAAACCCCAGTTTACTTACTCATTTCGGTGTTTTCCGCAAGCAAAATAACCTTTGACTTACTCAAAATGAGGTTTGACTTACTAAATTAGCTTATGAATTACTCATTTTGGTGTTTTATGCAAGTTATAAGACGTTTGACTTACTAAATTGGCTTATTTACTTATTTATTTAAGTAATTCACGCATTTATTTTGGTGTATTGTTTATTTGTAGTTAATTATTTCTGCTTAATTTTTGCATCGTCCTACTTGAGCGATCGCAAAATGACATAAGCATGAGATTCAAAAAAAGCTGACAGTCAATTAATCGATCAATCGGAGGAAAAGTTTGATGAAAAAGCTAATCCAGCAAATCATTTGTAGTTTTCTAGCGATTGTAGCGGTCATCGGGTTGACAACGGGTAGTGCTAATGCTCAAAATGTCAGCAGTGTGGTCAATGATACAGGCAATCCTGTAACTGTGGCGATCGACAACAAAGACGAAGCTAATACTGTTAATCAGCAACGCTGAATTTTTACTATTCTTGTAAAACGGTTTTTGATACAATCCTAGTTTTCTTGAGGTCTGCATCCGACAGTTCTTCTCCAGCTTGCAAGCGAGTGGCGGAAGTTTGCAACACTGTCGCTGCACCTTTATCTCCGATTTGTAAAGCAGTTTTAGCAGCTGTTTGCAACATTGTAGCTGCCCCAGCGCGATCGCCTTGTTGCAATTTCGCCTCAGCTAACTGAGTTTGACGATACTTCGCTAATGCCAAAATAGATTGTTGAACCTGGGGATTTAACGCTGGTTGATATTCCCGCACCACATCTGCATACACTGGCACAAGGGGCGAAAGTAAACCTTGTTCGTTAACTAACGGATCATCATAACGGATTTGCACATTAGCGATCGCTTGTTCACCTTCCGCCAACTGTCCGAGATAAATGTTCGCCAAAACTACCCGTTCTACATCCTGCATCAAATCTCCCAACCGGACAGCAAAGCTACCATCAGCTTCAAGTTCCATTGGTAACTCGATTGTGTCGGGAGCAACTTGGGCAATGGGTTTAAATTCTGCTAGTCGAACATTAGGCACTAAAGATAACAGCAAGTAGGCATTAGTTAGCCCAATAGACTGAATCCGTCCAAATAGTCGGCTAAATTGGTCTACAGCTTGTTCAGGGCGCTCAATATGAGCTAAAGTCCCACCACCGACATCAGCAATTTTTTCTAGCAAATCCTGATTCCAAGTATTGCCAAATCCGAAAGTGTTGATAGTTAGATTCAACTTCGCAGCCTTTTGTGCAAGTTGAAGACAGCGCTTGTTGTCATCTGCCCCAATATCCCACTTCCAAATCCGCAAACCGCTTTCGCCATGCCCATCTGTCAGCAGAAACGCCTGGGAAACAGCGCCTCTTGTCCCCTTCATCATTTCTGTAATTCCCAGTTCCAAACCCTCAGCGATGATAGTACCGCCGCTAGCGCTGAGTTTGCTTTTTATTTGAGATTTGATGCTTTCGGGGTCTTCGATGATTTGGTTAGGAATAATGACTTCCGCCGAACCGGAAAAAGCCACAACTGAGATGCGATCGCCTACTTTTAACCGATCAATTAATCTTTCTACTGCCTGAATCACCGTTTTAATTGGTTGTCCATGCATGGAACCACTTTTATCGAGAATCAAGCAGAGATTAAGGGGAAGATTTCGGTCAAACTCCCCAGCTATCGCCAAAATTGTCATTGCTAGTTGACGTTGGCTATTTGTTTGAGCCACATCAACATTAGAATCATTTAACGCCGATAGCAATTTAACTTTCATTGCGGAGGATTATCTTGCAAAACTGTTTTAGATACCATCCTGGTTTTCTTGCGATCGCCTTCAGATAAGTCTTGTCCGGCTTGCAACTGGGTAGCAGAAGTTTGTAACACCGTCGCCGCACTTTTATCTCCCATTTGCAGGGCAGTTTTAGCAGCCGTTTGTAACATCGTCGCTGCACCAGTGCGATCGCCCTGTTGTAATTTCGTTTCGGCTAGCTGGGTTTGACGATACTTAGCCAATGCCAAAATAGAGTGTTGCACCTGGGGATTGGGGTCTGCTTGGTAATTTTTCACTACATGGGCATAAACTGGGGTATTTGGTGTAAATAAACCTACCTTGTTGGCGGCTGGATCATCGTAGCGGACTTGCACATTAGCGATCGCTTGTTCACCTGTTGGCAATTGTCCCAAATAAATATTAGCTAAAATCACCCGTTCCGCATCTCTCATTAAATCTCCCAACCGGACAGCGAAACGTCCATCAGCTTCTTTTTGCAGTGGTAACTCAATTGTGTCTGGAGAAACTTGGGCAATAGGCTTGAGTTCCGCTAGCCGGACATTGGGCATTAGGGAAAGTAACAGATAAGCATTAGTCAATCCCACCGTTTGAATGCGGCTGAACAGGCGATTAAATTCATCTACTGCCTGTTCGGGTTTCTGAATGTAAGATAAAGTACCTAAACCAGCATCAGCAATTTTTTCTAAAATATCTTGGTTCCAATTGTCACCAAATCCCAAAGTATTCAAAGTCAAATTATAGCTAGCAGCTAATTGAGCGAATTTCAAACAGCGATCGTTATCACCGTGTTCATTTTCGCCATCGGTTAATAGAAAGGCTTGGGAAACAGTATCTTTTTTACCCTTTGCCAACTCCTCAATACCTAAACGTAATCCTTCATCAATTGCAGTTCCACCATCGGCAGCTAGGCGGTTAATTTGCTGCTTGATTTTCTCAGGATCTTCGATACTTTGACTGGGAACTAAGACCTTAGCACGGTGATCAAAGACTACAACACTGAGGCGATCGCCAGGATTGAGTCTATCCACCAAACGATTCGCGGCTTTTTTGACCGTTTCTAGCGATCGCCCATTCATCGAACCACTATGATCGAGAATCAAACATAAATTCAGTGGTACATTCCGGTCTTGGTTTTCGGCGATCGCTGAAATCGAAATTCCCAACTGACGTTGACTATTCAGTTGATTCGCGTCCAAATTGCCATCATTCAAGGCAGGTTGCAAGCTAACCTTCATAACTTAAAAGTCCCTATTCAGGATATACATATTAATAAATAACTTCAAAGCACAACTTTAGCTCTACGGAAAACCTATCCAACACAAATACACTAATATAATCAGAATATCTTAGAAGCCAAGCATTGGCAGATGTTAAGCCGTCTCAAGCATTAGGGAGAAATCCGCACCTTGAGTCAAGCGTGCATCGCGCTAGGATGTATTACAGTTCACGGCATAGTTTCAGGCGATCAGTTGTTATGGACACTTCCCCAATCAAGGCTGTTCAAGCCCCATATTACGGCGATAACTTCTACCGGACACCACCGCCAGATTTACCTTCCCTGTTGTTGAAGGAGCGAATTGTCTATATTGGGATGCCACTGGTGCCAGCTGTCACCGAGTTGATTGTGGCCGAGTTGCTGTTTTTGCAATCCGATGACCCCGAAAAGCCAATTAAAATCTACATAAACTCCACCGGCACCTCCGGTTACAGTGGCGAACCCATTGGCTTTGAAACTGAAGCCTTCGCCATCTTTGACACAATGAAATATATCAAGCCTCCTATCCACACCATCTGCGTCGGTTCCGCAATGGGCATGGCAGCAATGCTTCTCAGTGCTGGTACAAAAGGTTGCCGCGCTAGCTTACCTCACTCCTCGATTATCCTGCATCAGCCCAAGAGCTACGCCCAAGGTCAAGCAACGGATATTCAAATTCGCGCTAGAGAAGTTTTGGTAAATAAAGGAGCGTTAGTTGATATCTTGCATCGCACCACCGGACAGCCTCCAGAAAAAATTATTAAAGATATGGATCGGCTGTTATATCTAACACCTTACCAAGCAAAAGAATACGGTTTGATTGACCGAGTTTTTGAGAAAGAAGAACTCGCAAATCCGCCACTTCCTGCTGGTGTCCTCTAATTTAGTTATGAGTTATAAGTTATGAGTTATGAGTCATTGAAAACTCCTCACTCCTAACTTTTAACTCCTAACTCCTAACTCTCCACTCTCCTACCGCCCCCAAATTATTAAAAACGGAGCAAATTATGCCTATAGGCGTTCCTAAAGTTCCTTACCGGATGCCCGGAGGACAATATACAGATTGGATTAGCATTTACGATCGCCTTTACCGGGAACGGATTATTTTCTTGGGGCGAGATATTGATGATGAAATTGCCAATCAAATTATCGCTGTAATGCTGTATCTGGACTCAGATGATCCAGGTAAAGATATTTATATATACATCAATTCTCCTGGCGGAATGGTTACATCTGGCATGGCTATTTTTGACACCATGCAACATATCAAATCAGATGTAGTAACTATTTGCGTCGGTTTAGCTGCTTCAATGGGGTCTTTCTTATTAGCGGCTGGCACCAAGGGCAAACGGCTAGCATTGCCTCACTCACGGATTATGATTCACCAGCCTTCAGGTGGCACCCGTGGCCAAGCAAGCGATATCGAAATTGAAGCTAGAGAGATTCTGCGGATTCGTCATGAACTCAATGGGATTTATGCCGATAAAACAGGTCAGACCATAGCAAAAATTGAAAAAGATATGGATCGTGACTTTTTCATGTCTGCCGAAGAAGCAAAAGAATACGGCTTAATTGACCGTGTGATTGAAGAACGAACCTTGATAGTACCTGGGGAGTAGGGAGTAGGGAGTAGGGAAAGATTAGGGAGTAGGGAAAGATGAGGGAGATGAGGGAGATGAGGAAGCAGGGGGAGCAGGAGAAGAATTCTAACTCCTAACTCCTAACTCCTAACTCCTAACTCCTAACTCCTAACTCCTAACTCCTAACTCCTAACTCCCCACTCCCCACTCCCCTTCCTTAAACAAACTGTCAACATTGAACTTTAAAATCGCAAATTAGCCATTATCATTAATAATCCAGGCTTGACAACTGATACTGATAGCCGATAGTTAAATATTCGATAGCTGATAGCTCAAGATGGATCTTGGAGATTGCTACCGGTTATTGGGTTTAAGATCGGGAGCTTCTTTTGCTGACATCAAAGCGTCTTACCGACGACTGGCGCAGCAATATCATCCCGATATCAACCCAGATGACAACAAAGCCAAAGACAAGTTTATTGCCCTAACAGAGGCTTACAAACTCCTGCTGACGGTAGTGCTGCCAGAGGAAACAGGCACGCATTCAAGTCGGATAGCAACATCTGGACATGATGACGCTAAGGCAACGCATTGGGAGAAAACACCAGTAACAACGGTGACAAGCCAACAACCAGGGAAACCAAAGCCGCCGAATCTATCGGAAATAGAAGAGCGGCTGAAGTGGAAGACTTATGACCAATTGCAGCGATTTTTGCAAGAAAGACGATTTCCTCAAGCGATCGCCCTGGCAGAAGCTTTAGCAGATCGGATGTCAACAGATGCAGAAGTCCGCCAATGGCTAGCGATCGCTTATCAAATTTGGGGACGGGCGCTAATTTCCGAAAATCAGCTGCTCAAAGCGAGAATTTATCTCAAAAAAGCCTTGAAGACAGACCCCCATAATAAAAGTCTCTGGTATGAAATCCAGCGCGATTTCCAGCGTTTGGAACAAATTTTTTAACTCGTTCCCAGTCTCAGACTGGGAACGAATTACGAATTATTTAGTTATCGTTGCCATTCGCGCAACACTGTGCCCAGGGTAGCGATTCCCTCCACAATCTTCTTAGTTGTCTGAAAGCTAAAAGCTAGTCTCATGGCATCATCCCCCTGTCCGTTGGCGTAGCAGCGTGTCCCTGGCAGAAAGCTGACACCGTGTTCACTGGCAGCAATTAGGAGTGCTTTGGCGCTGATGTGTGGCGGTAACTTACACCAGACATAAAAGCCCCCGCCTGGTCGCAGAGCAACTACATCACTGGGAAACTCGTGAGCGATCGCCTCTAACAACAAATTACACTTATGCTTGTAGCAAGCGATTAGCTCTTGAATGTGATAATCTAGCTTGCCTGTTGCACAATAGCGGGCGACCATATGGCTGACAAATGGCCCCACTGGCCCCTCGCTTTTAAACATTGCCAGCCGCTCAATAATCGCTGGATCACCACAAGCCCAGCCCAGCCGGATACCAGGCGCAATAATTTTTGAAAAGGTATTCACATATAATACCCACCCCTCTTTATCGAGGGTTGCCAGGGGAGGTATAGCTTCTCCTTGGAAGCGCAAATCGCTATAGGCATCATCTTCCACTATTAACACGCCATACTCAGCCGCCAATGCTACTAGCTTTTGGCGACGAAATAACGGCATAGTAGTGCCTGTGGGATTGTGAAAGGTCGGGATGGTGTAAATAAACCGGGGTCGGATGCCCTGTTTCTTCAAGTTGCTCAATGTTACTTCTAACGCATCTACATCCATCCCCAACTCATCCACAGGAATGGTAATCAGATGTGCACCAGCGTTGATGAATCTACCAACTGCTCCCAGATAGGTTGGGCCTTCCACAATCACCACGTTACCAGGTTCAATAAACACATCTGGTAGCAAGCCGAGAATCTGACCAGAGCCGTAGCCAATGATTAGGCGATCGCGATCGGCAGTGATTCCTTTAGCCTGTAAGCGGAGGATAATTTGCTCATACAGTTGATCTGAAGGTGGGCCATAATTGAGAGCGATCGGAGCCTCTTCTGCCAGCACAGCGGCACTTGCAACAGCCAAGTCAGTGTGGGGAAAGAGAATTGGGTCAGCTAGACCGTAAGCAAAACTGACAGTGACAATTTTGGTTAACTCTGTGCCATAGGTTGGTGGTGTGAGGTTTCTAGCTCGTTCCGCGAATAAATCAGTAATTTGGTGAGCGTGGGTGGTAGGAGCCATAAGTAATTCAAAATTGCAGAATTGAAGAAGAATACAGGAGCAAAGCCGGAGATTGCGTTAGTTGCCTCCGGTTAGAATTCAGAAAAAGGCAATTAGTGGGTATCTTATACTTCTTTATTCATTTCCTAGCTGCCCAGAATCCAGCATAGATTGTGGCTCCTGTACACGCATGATTAATCGCGTTTGTACTCCTGAATTCTTTCTCATAAAGGAATTAGCTGCCAATATCTGAAATATTTATCAATTATGCGTCACAATTAATACTGCCACCAAAATTGACTGATAAAACTACAATCTAATGTAGTCAGGGCAACCAATTGTGGTGCCTTGAATCTTAGTGGCTAAAAGCACCTTGGAACGGGAATTAAGGAACCTCCACTATGCTGATTTGCCCTCAGTGTAAATTTGAAAACCCCAATAGCAACAAATTCTGTCAAAACTGTGGCACGTCCTTGACTCACAAGGTCTGTCCTGAATGCAGTACCGATGTACCTCTGAATGTACAACGTTGTCAAAACTGTGGCACAGAATGCGGAACAGTGTTTTGGGCAATTATTGTTAAAGAACCGACTAAAGATTTGGGAGTAGGGCAAGATGAGGGAGATGTAGGAGACAAGGGAGAATATTTTACCTTGTCCTCCTTATCTACCTCATCCTCCTCATCTCCTCTACCCCCTAGTTCTCAAATTGTATTAGGCTCCTATTTAGACTCTCAGCACCGCTATGAATTGTTAGACGTGTTACCTGCTCTGGAGCAAATTACTGAAGTAGAGGCGAGAGTTTTAGACTGCGAACCGTATCAAATATCAGCCATTGAGGCAATATTAGTAAGTCAACAATCAGATGATGTAGTAACGTCATCAGTGGAAACAAGTGAAATTCCTCACCTTGCTAAAGTTTATATTGCTTTACAATCCCAAGGTCAGCCAGCTATACCGCCGATTCACGATGCTTGGCAGCAGGGTGATCTAGGGGTAGTAATAATTCAAGACCGCTCGGATTGGCAGCATTTACTTAACTTGTGGCAAGAAGAAACAACGAGTTCGTTAAAAATTTTACACTGGTGTTATCAAATGACCCAACTTTGGGCATTACTAGAACCAGTAAATTGTCATCAAAGTCTCTTAGATTTGTCGAATTTGCGATTGGATGAAGACCAAACGCTGGCGCTACAAAGGTTGTATGTAAAATCAGAAAATTATCAGCCCGCCGTTGAGTCGCCAGAAGATGCACAAGATCAAACATCTGTTATTGGAGAGCAACCATTAACCATCCAAGCTTTGGGGCGAGTTTGGCAAGCGCTATTTAGACAGTCTCAGCGCACTCAATTTGGCTCTGTAGTCCAAATGTTGGGGGATTTAGAGGGAGGTAAGATTCAAACGATCGCCCAGTTGCGATCGCGTTTGGAAGAAATCTCTATTGAACTGGAAGCACTAGGAGCCGCAACTTTGCCCCCAATGACGGAGGAACATACTGCTGTGCCTACTATTCCCCCATCAGATCAGCCAGAAGATATCATTAGCAAAACTGATGATATGCCAACTATTGTGCTAGCGATGCAGTTGAGTAGCTTAGAAGATGCAGGACGTACAGATGTAGGCCGTCAACGTCATCATAACGAAGACTACTTTGGCATTGAAACCAAAATTCATAAGCTAGAGTTACCTAAAAGTCGAGTTCTGCAAGGGCATGGTTTGTATATTCTCTGTGATGGTATGGGTGGCCATGCTGGTGGCGAGATCGCTAGTGAGTTAGCAGTCAACACCCTACGGCAATACTTTCAAGAACACTGGATTGCCAACCAACTGCCAACAGAAGATAACATCCGTGAGGCAGTATATTTAGCTAATGAGGCGATTTACAAGCTCAATCAACAAGATGCCCGTTCTGGAGTGGGGCGCATGGGTACAACTCTGGTAATGCTCTTAATTCAAGATATTCAAGCAGCAGTTGCTCATGTGGGAGATAGCCGTCTCTATCGCCTGACGCGCAAGCGGGGACTGGAACAAGTCACAGTAGATCACGAAGTCGGGCAACGAGAAATTACGCGGGGAGTCGAAGCAACCATAGCCTACGCCCGCCCGGATGCCTACCAACTCACCCAAGCTTTGGGACCTCGTGATCAAAACTCGATTAACCCCGATGTCGGCTTTTTCGAGATCAATGAAGATACTCTTCTGCTGTTGGCATCGGACGGTCTATCAGATAATGATTTAATAGAAACCCATTGGCAGACTCACTTAGAACCTTTACTTAATTCTGGCGTTAACTTAGAACGGGGCGTTACAGACTTAATTGATTTGGGGAACGAACACAATGGTCACGACAACATTACTGGTATACTTATTCGGGCAAAAGTCCGCCCAGATATGGAAAGTCAAAAATAAATGGGGCATAGAAAGAATAATCACTAATTCCCAATAAACATATCCGTGAATTAATGTAAAAGCCTTACAAATCAGGATTAAAACCTAAATTTACGGATAAGTTTAATGCCCAATGCCCACTCCCTAATCCTCTTACCTTGTAGGTTGTATTGTGGTTAGTCTGACCCTGTTAGAACCGCAACAGAAAACGCCCCTCCAGCAGTGGTGCTTTGAGAACTCTTCCATAATTCGCATTGGTCGAGCGGCAGATAATCACGTTGTTTTGACCGATAGTTTGGTTTCCCGGCATCATCTAGAACTGAGACAAGTTGGTTCTGCCAGTGATGGCGGTGTTTGGCAGCTAATTAGTCAAGGTACAAATGGGACTTTCCTCAACGGTGTCCTGGTGATTCAGAGTCCGTTACCAGATAATTCCCTTTTACAACTGGCACAGGGAGGCCCAATACTGCAATTCCAAACCCAGGAGGTGACAGCACTGGAAACTGGTTTGCGATCGCAGCCACAAATGCAAGGGACAGAAGAAAACGCCGCCGCAACAGTCTACTCAGCCCAAGGTGGAGCAAATTCATCCTACACTTGTACGCACGAAGGCAACTCCCCGAACAATCTGTTTTGCATCCACTGCGGTCAACCTCTCGCAGTACAACACAGGATTCGCCATTATCAGGTGTTGCGAACTCTCGGACAAGGAGGTATGGGTACGACTTATCTCGCTAGGGATGCGACTGGTCAGATTGCGGGTATGACACAACTGCTGGTGCTGAAGCAAATGAATGCTGATATGGTGAAAATTGCTAAGGCTCAAGAATTGTTTGAGCGAGAGGCGTATACTCTCAAATCCCTTAACCATCCTGGAATTCCCAAGTATTATGACTTCTTTGTAGAAGACGGCAAAAAATACCTGGCAATGGAACTAATCCACGGACAAGATTTAGAGAAACGTGTCTATACCACTGGACCAGTTACGCCAAGTCAAGCGATCGCTTGGATGATCCAAACTTGCGATATCTTAACCTATCTTCATAGCCAAGAGCCTCCACTGATTCACCGCGATATTAAACCTGCCAATCTGATGGTGCGAAGTTCAGTAAATCGCATAGTGGTGCTGGATTTTGGCGCAGTTAAGGAAATTGGCACAGTACCCGGTACTCGTATTGGTGCAGAAGGTTATTGCGCCCCTGAACAAGAACGAGGACAACCTTTAACTCAATCTGATTTGTATGCAATTGGATCAACGCTGATTTTTCTGCTCACAGGCGAAAACCCGTTCAAGTTTTACTGCCAACGAGGGCGAAACTTCAGGTTTGATGTGGCAAAAGTTCCTACCATTAGTTCCCAATTAAGAGACATTATTGACCGGGTTACAGAACCGTTGCCACGCGATCGCTACCAAACGGCGAAGGAATTAGCTGCGGCTTTAGCTGCTTGCAAAGTTTAGAAGTTAGTGAGTAGAGACGCGATTAATCGCGTACTAGGGAGTAGTGAATTTTAAAAAATCCTACGCCCTATTTCCTACTCTTCATCCCAAGTTTCTACAGCTAGCAATTCACTAACTGGGTCTTGCATACTAAAGCCAAAGTCCAGCAGTTCTTTTTTCCAGTGCTGCC
>JBBSCU010000098.1:0-16883 GCA_038249935.1 Chroococcales cyanobacterium | reverse complement strand
TATTTATAAAATAACTTTAAAGGAATGATTTAGTTTCTGTAAAGTATGTTATTGTTTTTATTAATTCAATGCTTTAAAGTAGTTAGGTAAATTAGTTATTTAATTGAAATCCTGAAATTAAAAATAACTAAACATAACTGCTTTGTTACCACATTCTACTCGTTTAATTACTTTTTCAAGCTGTATAAGTTCGGATTAAAGGTGGTGTCTTTTCGGTAACGAACTTGTCAACTTTTCTGGGTCAAATCCCATAAAATATATTATCCCGGATGTTGAAACTGGCTATGACATCTATCAAGATACAGAATATTGTCATTAACACCAGCTATGCTGCTGTAGTGATGCTAGATAATCAAACGGTTTCGGGTAAAAAAAGCGTTTTTGTTCCCTTAGCTAATCCTCAGTTTGCATTGTTCAAGTGGGATACTATTGCTCAAAATCTCTACTATTACAAATGGATTGAATTCACTGGTCAAGCAGCTATTACACTCCAAGACTATTAGACCCGTTTTAACAACGTCATTGACCTATTGCCACAATATCAAAAGTCTAGCGTTGTATAACATTTTTGTGCGATCGCAGTGTGCCAAAATCGCCTATAAATCTAAGGCTTTGTTAGGGCTGTATGTGTCGTTTGGTGTCGATTTAGAAAAAAGCATTTAGCGGAGATAGGATAGCTAGCTGCTTAGAAGACGAGAGATTTTCATTATTTAGTAGGCAACAGAAATTACTGTAGCTACACAATCCACAGTACTAACTATGCCCTATGTCTGCTTATTCAATTGATACTGCCTTAGCGGAGTTAGAGAGCCTTGTCAATAATTGTGAAAAGGCTGTGATGAGGTCTATAGAGGAAAAACAAATGAAGTCAGATAAGTCAGATAAATCAGTGTCTATCAACAGAATTAACAGACAATTACAACACAATCCTATAGCTATCGTTGGGATGGCTTCTCTATTGCCCAAAGCTAGAAATTTGCGGGAATATTGGCAAAATATAGTAAACAAAATTGATTGTATTACTGATGTTCCTTCTACTCACTGGAGCGTCGAGGATTATTACGATCCGAATCCCAGAACTACTGAAGATAAAACCTACTGTAAAAGAGGTGGGTTTCTTCCAGAGGTAGATTTTAACCCGATGGAATTTGGCATACCACCCAGCATTTTGGAAGTCACAGATGTATCGCAACTGTTGAGTTTAGTAGTTGCGAAAGAGGCGATGGAAGATGCAGGTTATGGCGAAAAACGTGAATTTAGCCGCGAGACTGTTGGGGTAATCTTAGGCGTGGCGATGGCCAAGCAGTTAGGAATGCCACTTTCTGCAAGGTTGGAATATCCGATTTGGGAAAAAGTTCTCAAAAGCAGTGGTTTATCCGACGAGGATACGCAAAAAATCGTTGATAAAATCAAAAGCGCTTATGTGAAATGGGATGAGAACGCTTTCCCTGGAATGTTAGCGAATGTAGTCGCGGGTAGAATTGCCAACCGTCTAAATTTTGGCGGAATGAATTGTGTAGTTGATGCTGCTTGCGCTAGTTCCTTTGGTGCTTTAAAAATGGCAATTAGTGAGCTAGTTGAACATCGTTCTGACATGATGCTGACTGGTGGTGTTGATACCGACAACACCATTATGGCTTACATATCGTTCAGCAAAACACCGGCTGTTTCTCCTAGTGAAAATGTCAAACCTTTCGATGCTAAATCCGATGGGATGATGTTGGGTGAAGGTATCGGGATGATTGTTCTCAAACGGTTAGAAGATGCTGAACGTGACAACGATAAAATCTATGCCGTAATTAAAGGTATTGGTACCTCCAGCGACGGGCGTTATAAGAGCATTTATGCTCCTCGCAAAGAAGGTCAAATTAAAGCCTTAGAACGTGCTTATGAAGACGCTGGCTTTTCTCCCGCTACTGTTGGTTTGATGGAAGCACATGGCACCGGTACAATGGCTGGAGATCCGACAGAATTCGGTTCTTTAAAAGACTTTTTTGGCGAACATGATCACAAAAAGCAGCACATCGCTTTGGGTAGTGTAAAATCGCAAATTGGACACACAAAAGCGGCTGCGGGTGCGGCGAGTTTGATTAAAACTGCTTTGGCTTTACATCACAAAGTATTACCGCCGACAATTAATATCACCGAGCCGAACCCCAAACTCAATATTAAAAATTCGGCCTTTTATTTGAATACTGAAACTAGACCTTGGATTCGTCCAGAAGGGGAAGCACCAAGACGCGCCGGTGTGAGTTCTTTTGGTTTTGGTGGCACCAATTATCACGTCGTTTTGGAAGAATATGAAGCTGACCAAAACCACGCTTACCGCTTACATAGTGGTGCTAGTGAAATGCTGTTGTTTGCTCCCACAGTAGAGCAATTGTTGAGCAAATCGGAAGAGATTTTAGGTAAGTTGCGTTCACGAAGTGACTCCGCAGGAGTATCGCCTGAAGCAAATACACATTATGCACAATTAGTCAATGAGTGCAAATCACAACAAATTCCCCTTTCTGCTGCCAGATTTGGGTTTGTAGCTGAGAATCTCGAAGAAGCTTGCAAGTTGCTGCAAACTAGCATTGACTGGCTGAAAAACAAAGGGTCAGCAGCATCTTGGGAGCATCCCCAAGGGATTTACTACCGCGCTTCTGGTATGGAGTTGGGTGGAAAGGTTGTCTCTCTATTTTCTGGTCAAGGTTCGCAATACTTGGAGATGGGCCGGGAACTGGTAATGAATTTTCCTTTGATGCGCCGTCTTCATGGCTATATGGATAGCTTGTTAATCAAAGATAATTTACAGCCACTTTCAGAGATTGTTTTTCCTCATCCTGTGTTTGAGGAAGCAGAAAAAAATGCTCAAATTGCTGCCTTACAACGCACAGAATACGCTCAACCAGCCATTGGGGTGTTGAGTGCAGGGATGTACAGCATACTGCAACAAGCTGGGTTCAAGTCAGATTTTGTGGCGGGACATAGCTTCGGGGAACTGACAGCGCTATGGGCTGCGGGGGTTTTGAGTACGGAAGATTACTTATTTCTGGTGAAAGCTAGGGGACAAGCAATGGCGGCTCCAGAAGACCCGGATCATGATGCGGGTAGTATGTTGGCTGTTAAAGAAGACATCAGCAAAGTAGAAGCAGTGCTGAAGCGTTTTCCCCAAGTTGCGATCGCTAATCAAAATTCTCCCACTCAATTTGTCTTGGCTGGCCCCACCGCAGAAATAGCGAGAGTCAGAGAGGCTTTACACGAGAAAGGATATACGGCTGTATTGTTACCTGTATCAGCAGCTTTCCATACACCGCTAATCGCCTTTGCTCAAAAATCCTTTGCGATCGCAACCAAGTCGGTCAAGTTCCAAAGTCCCAAAATCCCTGTTTACAGCAACGTCACCAGTAAACAGTATCCTAAAGAAGCCCAAGGTATTCAAAAAATCCTGGAAACGCACCTTTCCAACTCAGTGCTGTTTAAACAGGAAATTGAAAATATCTATGCGGCGGGTGGTACTTGCTTTGTGGAATTTGGGCCGAGGAGAATTCTCAGCAACTTGGTGAAAGAGATACTTGGCGATCGCCCTCATCTTACCGTATCTCTGAATCCCAGCACTCAAAAGAATAGCGATCGCTCCTTACGAGAAGCGGTTGTGCAGTTACGTGTAATTGGTCTGGCTTTGAATAACCTCGATCCTTACCAACTTACCCAAACTATACCGCCAATTAAGACAAAGAAGACCTTAAATGTACGTTTGAACGGCATCAACTACAGATCAGAAAAAACGAAAAATGCCTTCGCTCTCGCTTTGCAGGATGGACATAAAGTCACATTACCTACTCCCGAATATTCTGATGTGGCTCCTTTGTTTACCAGCCCCGGTGTAACTCCACCTCTAGCAGTCAGAGAGACTAACGGACATAAAAAAACACCCCTTGTTACCGCCCCAGCAATGAATCCTGTGACCCTTTCACAACCAGCCCAGGAATCTAAGATGCAGCCAACACCAGAAAAACTTACAAATTACCAACAACTTTTAGCAAGTTTAGAATACCTCCTGACACAATTTCAGGAAAATCAAGCTGAGAATTTACAAGTTCATGGTACTTATCTCAACCATCAAATGGAATACGCCAAAGCGTTTTTCCAACTGATGCAGCAGCAGAATTCTTTGTTGAGTGAAAGTAAATCAACAGCCGAAACTGCCAAAATGAAGCTAGTTGTCATGGAAAGCTTAGAGCGCAGCATGATGCAGTTTCATTCCCAACAAGGTGAAACCCTACGCATCCATGAGCAATATCTTCAAGAGCAGCTGGAATATACTAAAAACTTTTTCCAACTCATCCAGCAAGAGTATTCTCTAATTATCTCAGGTGAGGGAGCTACTCAACTAACAGAGAAACTCAGCCACGGGGATTTCATTCCTTTCACCACAGAAACAACTGTTACGGATGCACCAGTACCCGCTACTACCAAGATAGTAGAAAGCCAGCCTCTACCTGTAATTGAGCCAGTAGCTAAAAATGCCTTAAATGTTACTCAAGTACCTCTCCTGTCCGTTCCCCAGGTGGTAGAGGCTGTAGTTGAAACTCCCTACTCCCCACTTCCCACTCCCCACTTCGCCACTGTCGAGACAGTCGCGCCACCTGTCCCAGTAGTAGAACCCCAAAGTGAGCTTGTAGTCAAAATTAGCTCACCTCCAGTCAACGAAGTTGTTGCATTTACCCCAGAACCAGCACCCGTATCTAGTGCAACCATCGACATTGTTGACTTGGATAAAAACCTGTTAGCCATCACCAGCGACAAGACCGGCTACCCCGTCGAGATGCTGGAAATGGATATGGACATGGAGGCTGATTTAGGGATTGACTCGATCAAACGGGTAGAAATCCTGGGGGCGCTACAAGAAATGTACCCCAGCCTACCCAAACCCAATTTGGAAGAACTCGCAGAAAAACGTACCATCGGTCAAGTTGTAGAGTATCTGCAATCCCACGCTTCCAAAAGTGTTTCGGTAGAAATTGCAGTTCACGAAGTACAACAAGCAACTGAGATTCCAGTAGAGACTGCACCTGTAGTTGAGGTAGTCACCGCACCGGAACCAATGGCAGTTGTCCAACCAGAAGCCGCTACCAGTGATGAATTTGCCAACTTAGGTGAAACCCTGTTAGCCATCACCAGCGATAAGACTGGCTATCCAGTAGAGATGCTGGAACTAGAAATGGACATGGAAGCCGACTTAGGGATTGACTCCATCAAACGGGTAGAAATACTAGGGGCGATGCAAGAAACGTACCCCAACTTACCCAAGCCAAATATTGAAGAACTCGGAGAACTCCGCACGATTGGTCAAATAGTCGATTACCTACAGCAGTTGGCTGGAGGTGAAAAAAAAAAGTCTGAGCCTGAGTTTGTCCAACAGCGATCGCCGGAATTAGAGCATAATATCCAGCGCCATCCGGTCAAACTCAGAAGCCTACCACAGCCCGATTATTTGGATTTCACGTTACCAGAGGGACACATCGGTTTAATCACCGATGATGGTTCCCTCACCACTTATAAATTAACTGAATCCCTAATCGAAAAAGGCTGGAAAGTAGTAGTTATCAGCTTCCCCCAATCGCTCATCGCCCAGCAAGCGCCCTTACCCACAGGAGTAACCCGCGTCACCTTAGCAAACTTGAGTGAAGAACATCTCCAACAACAACTACAAGCGATCGCATCTCACTGCGGAGCGATTGGGGCTTTCATCCATCTACATCCTGTTTTTATAGCAAATCACACCGGGAGTATTTCTTATCACGAGCAAGAAAAGGCGATCGTCAAGCACGTATTTTTGATGGCGAAACACCTGAAACCCTCTTTAAACGAAGCCGCACGTCATGGACGTAGTTGTTTCTGCACAGTTGCTCATCTTGATGGAGCTTTCGGGTTAGAGTATAAAGTCAACTTTGGTGCGATCGGGGCTGGTTTGTTCGGATTAACCAAAACTCTGAGATGGGAATGGCCAAAGGTGTTTACTCGTGCGATCGATCTAAGTCCCAGACTTGACGCTAAACAGTCAGTACAAAATATCATTGCCGAGCTTCACGACCCTAATCTTTATATTAGTGAAGTTGGGTATGGCTCACAAGGACGAGTTACGATTATCGCCGATTAAAAAGTAGATTAACGCCGTGTGCAACTTTCTCTCAAACCTAACCCCCAACCCCTTCCCTACAAGGGAAGGGGAGTAAGAATCAAAGCCTCTCTCCCTGTGGGGGAGAGGTTTGGAGAGGGGTTTCAAGAATAAGTTGCAATACGGTTCAGTTAAGGCTAAAACTCTTTGTCAAAGTCAGTTTTTTTAATGAACTACAGAGGCGCAGAGGACACGAGGACAAAACCCAATTTATGCAGGTATTCACGAGGATTTATGACACAAACAGCCCAGCTTAGTCCATCATCTGTCTTTGTCGTGAGCGGCGGTGCAAAAGGGATTACGGCTGAGTGTACTATCAGATTAGCCCAACAGCAACCCTGCAAATTTATCCTCCTCGGTCGCTCTGAACTATTAGAAACCGAGCCAGATTTTGCTCAAAACTCCGATGAATCCGCATTGAAAAAATGCATCATGGAAAATCTTCTTGCTCAAGGAGAGAAACCCACACCCATGAATGTGCAAAAAATATATAACAAAATTACCTCCAGCCGCGAAATTAAAAAGACTCTAGCAGCGATTCAAAAAACTGGAGCCAAAGCAGAATATATCAGCGTTGATGTGACAGATACGCAAGCTTTACAAGAAAAACTTGCGAATGCTGTGCAACATCTCGGCCCAATTACCGGAATCATTCATGGCGCGGGAAACTTGGCTGATAAGTTAATTGAAAAGAAAACAGAACAAGATTTTGAAAAAGTTTACACCGCCAAAGTTCAAGGCTTAGAAAACCTGTTGGCTTGCGTCAACCCTAATGAACTTCAGCATTTAGTTTTGTTTTCTTCAGTTACAGGCTTTTACGGAAATCCTGGACAATCTGATTATGCGATCGCTAATGAAATTCTGAACAAATCAGCCCATATATTTAAGCAAAGTTATCCTTCATGTCATGTAGTTGCTATCAACTGGGGTGCTTGGGACAGTGGAATGGTGACAGCAGAATTAAAGAAGATTTTTCAAGAGCGAAAAATCGAAATAATTCCCATTGCAGTTGGGGCGCAAATGCTCGTTAAAGAAATGGATAATACCAATCATGCAACCGCACAAGTTGTCATTGGTAGTCCACTCGTTCCACTGGCGACAGAGCTAGATTCAGAACTACGAATCCATCGTATTCGTCGCCAAATGACATTAGAGGCTAATCCATTTTTACACGATCATACTATTGCTGGTTCTCCAGTTTTACCAGCAACTTGTGCAATGACCTGGATTATCAATGCTTGTGAACAACAATATCCAGGTTATAGATTGTTCAATTACCAAGATTTCAAAGTTTTGAAAGGAATTACTTTCAATGAAACATTGGCTAAGGAACATATTTTAGAAATAGAAGAAATTTCCAAAGTTAACCTTGAAAGAATCGAACTTAAAGCAAAAATATGGAGTAAAAACCCAGAAGGAAAAACCCATTATCATTTTAGCGCTCAACTCAATCTCCAGCGAGAAATCCCAGTTGTACCAATTTATGAATCTCTCAATCTCGAACCAGATAACATCATCACCGCTACAGGAAAAGATTTTTACCAAAATGGGGGAGCTACATTATTTCACGGCCCCGCTTTTCAAGAAATCAAAAGAGTTTTAAACATCACTCCCGAAAAAATCACAACAGAATGTCTGTGGCCAGAACTCAGCGCCCAGCAACAAGGACAATTCCCAGTCCAATGGGTAAATCCTTACACAACAGACTTGAGTATGCACGCCTTATGGGTTTGGACACAACACTTTCATGAAGAAGGTTGTTTACCGGGAAAAGTCGAAAAATTTGAACAGTTTGCAATGATACCTCATAACGAAACATTTTACGTTTCTTGTGAAGTTAAATCCAAGACACCAAGTAGTGCGATCGCTAACTTCATCATACACGACCGTCAAGGAAAAATATACTCACGAATGCTCAATGCCCACGCCATAATTTGGTCAATGAAACTCCTCCGTAGCTAATAAACCTTCACTCTTCTCTCTGCGACTCTGCGCCTCTGCGTGAGCCATCTCTTCAAAGTTTGGGGAACAGCGTAAATCCTGCCTTTTAAATTATCTCTTGCCTAATACCCAAACTCGGAGCATATCAGCAGTGGAAAAAATAGCCATCATCGGATTATCATGCCTATTCCCCGATGCTAAAAACCCTGAAGAATACTGGCAAAACATCGTTGATCAAAAAGATTCTACATCCTCTGCAACCGTCGAAGAAATCGGAGTAGATCCGACAATCTTTCATAATCCAGTCAAAGGTACACCAGACAAAACCTATTCCCTCAAAGGCGGATATATCCGCAACTTTCAATTTAATCCATCTGAATACAATCTACCATCAGAATTTGTTTCTGGTTTAGATAACACCTTCAAATGGTCATTGTATGCTGCTAAACAAGCAATTGTAAACAGTGGTTATTGGGGTAATCAAACTGTCCTGGCAAAATGTGGCGTAATTTTAGGTAATTTGTCATTCCCAACAAAATTATCTAACCAGCTATTCTCTCCAATTTACCAGAAAGCGATCGCACCTGCTGTAAGAGAACTTTTGCAATACGAAGACTTTGATTTAGCTGCTCTCCCAACTGCAACCAAAGCCTCTTTATACAATGCCCTGATATCTGGTTTACCAGCATCTATTATTGCTCAAGCCCTATCTCTATCCCAGATTAATTTATGTCTGGATGCTGCTTGTTCGTCATCATTTTATGCTATTAAATTAGCATCTCATTACTTATGGTCACACAAAGCTGATGTCATGTTAGCTGGAGCCATCAGTTGTGCAGATTCTCTATTCGTGCGGATGCTATTTTCCGGTGTTCAAGGATATCCAGAAAACGGCATCAGTCGCCCCTTAGATAAATCCTCTAGAGGGCTAATTCCCGCCGATGGTGTTGGGATGGTGATGCTGAAAAGATATTCAGATGCCGTCAGAGATGGTGATAAGATTCTCGCTACTATCTGCGGTAATGGACTCTCGAATGATGGCAAAGGTAAGCATTTACTTAGCCCTAATCCTAAAGGACAAATCCTAGCTTTTGAACGAGCCTATAATGAGGCGCAAATTAGCCCAAAAACTATTGATTATTTAGAGTGTCATGCTACTGGCACATTACTAGGAGATACAACCGAATTCAACTCCATAGAAACATTTTTTGGTCAAAATCAAGCTGCGCCTCTAGTGGGTTCTGCCAAGGCAAATACTGGTCATTTGCTAACTGCTGCTGGCATGGTTGGCTTGACTAAGGTGATTTTGAGTATGTCGCATGGTATAATCCCGGCGACCATGAATGTTTCGGAACCTTTAGCTTCTGAAAATAGTACAATTTCTGCTGATAAAATTGTTAGAACAGCTACAGCATGGCCTAATAATAACGCACCAATTAAACGAGCGGCTATCAGTGCATTTGGTTTTGGCGGCACTAATTCTCATCTGATTTTAGAACAAGGAACTACAACACAACCAGTTGAATTAACCGCACCTGTTCCACCTGCCAAAATTGCTATTATTGGCATGGATGCCTTTTTTGGTAACTGCAATGGTTTAGATGCTTTTGAACGCAGTATTTATGATGGAACACAACATTTTACTTCCCTACCGCCTCAAAGATGGCATGGTATAGAAAATCAAGAAAATGTTTTGAAAGAGTACGGTTTAGCAGATGGTAAAGCACCAGTAGGGGCATATATCAAAGATTTTGAAATCGATACTTTATCGTGCAAAATCCCACCGAATGAAATCGAAAAATTAAACCCACAACAATTATTGCTTCTGAAAGTTAGCGATCGCGCCGTCAAAGATGCGAAACTACAGGAAGGCGGTAATGTCGCAGTTATTATCGCTGCTGAGACAGAGTTTTCAGTACATCAGCTACAGCAAAGATGGAATTTATCTTGGCAAGTTAAGGACGGCTTACTCAACCAAGGAATTTCTTTACCTGCTGAACATCTGGCGCAACTGGAAACCATTGTTAAAGATAGCATTCACCAACCAGTAGAAATCGGCGAATATGTGAGTCACATCGCCAACATTATGGCGAGTCGGATTTCTGCTTTATGGAACTTCACTGGCCCTGCATTTACCATCAGCGCTGGCGAAAATTCTGCCCTGAAAGCGTTGGAAGTTGCACAAATGCTACTCGCTACGGGAGAAGTTGATGCGGTGGTTGTAGGTGCGGTAGATTTAGCCGGTGGTGTGGAAAATGTCTTATTCCGCAGCCAATTTGCACCAATTAATACGGGCGTCAATACGTTGGGTTATGACCAACAAGCTAATGGCTGGACAGTTGGCGAAGGCGCGGGTGCTGTTGTTCTCAAGCGCTACGAAGCTGCTAAGGAAGATAATGAACGCATCTATGCAGTAATTGATGCCATGAGTTTTGCACAAAGTAATTCTACTGTGAGTAACGCTCTGGTAAAACCTGATGCTTCAGCTATCAGCAATGTCTGCAAACAAGCTTTTCAGATGGCAGAGATTCAAGCCACAGAGGTTAACTATGTAGAAGTCTTCGGTAGTGGCGTTTCCCAGCAGGATGAAGCCGAAATCACAGGTTTACTCCAAGCTTATCCGAAAGTGGGCAATGGTTTGCACTGTGCATTAGGCAGCGTCAAAGCCAATATCGGCCACACCTATACAGCATCAGGAATCGCTAGCTTAATCAAAACCGCTCTCTGTCTTTATTACAGGTATATTCCCGCCACACCCAAATGGTCTGGTGTCAAAACACCGCAAGTATGGGAAGGTAGCCCCTTCTATGTGGCAATGGAATCAAGACCTTGGTTTGTCGATAAAGGCGGCACACGCAGAATAGCAGCAATTAATAGCATTGGCATAGATGGCAGTTACGCCCATTTAATCTTATCGGAAGAACCCAGCCAAGAGGAGCGCGGCAACAGATATTTGCAACAAATGCCTTTTCATTTGTTTCCTATAGCAGTTAGCGATCGCACCAATATCTCGGATCTTCTCAACAATCTCCAACATACCATAGAAGCGAGTTCTTCTTTATCAGATACAGCCAGCAAAACATTCGCTAATTTTGAACAGCATTCTAATCCAAAATACGTCTTATCAATCACAGGACGTAACACAAAAGATTTACTCAAAGAAATTGAATCTGCCCGCAAAGGTGTAAATAATGCTTTTGAAAATGGCACAGATTGGCAAACTCCACTAGGTAGTTATTTCACAGCAAAACCATTGGGTAAAACTGGAGCAGTTGCTTACGTTTATCCCGCCGCAGTCAATTCTTATATTGGCATCGGTCGCAGTGTTTTCCGTTTATTTCCGAAAGTTTTTGAGGACTTAAAAAGTAACAACCTTTACAACCGGGCTGCCGATGTTGAAAAGTTAGTTTATCCCAGAAGTTTACCTAAATTGACAACTAGGCAACTAGAAACTCTCGAAAAGCAATTATTAGATGATTCACTGGCAATGTTTGAAAGTGAAATCGCCTTTGCTAGATATATGACGGCAATTTTTAGAGATGATTTTCAAGTCAAGCCGAAATCCGTTTTTGGGTATAGCTTGGGTGAAACTAGCATGATGGTTGCCCAAGGAGTTTGGAGTGATTTTGAGGGCGGAAGTAATACCTTAAATTCATCACCTTTATTTGGCGATAAATTATCTGGGCCGAAAAATGCTGTGCGTGAATATTGGGGATTAACAGATTCACCAAACAACAATTTTTGGAATACTTATGTTCTCATGGCGACTCCATCGCAAGTTAGAGAATATCTTAAACATGAGAATCGTGTTTATCTAACTCAAATCAACACACCAGAAGAAGTATTAATTGCTGGTGATGATGCCGCTTGTAAGCGAGTGATTCAAACTTTAGGTTGCAATTCTTTCCCGGCTCCCTTCGACCATGTGATCCATTGTGAGGCGATGCGATCGCAGTTCGAGGAAATCAAGAAGGTAAACACCTTACCATCGCAAACTCTCCCAGGTATTGTGTTTTATTCTGCCGCAGATTATCAACCAATCGCACTCGAAAGTAATGTAATTGCTCACAACATTGCCAAAGGATTGTGCCAAGAACTTGATTTTCCGCAATTAGTTAACCGTGTCTACGATGATGGTGTCAAAATATTTTTAGAAGCGGGCGCAGGTAGTGTTTGTTCCCGATGGATTGATAAAATTCTCGGCGATAAAGAACACATGACAGTCTCTCTAAATCGTCGAGGAATGGATGACCATGCTTCAATGGTCAAAGCATTAGCAAAATTACTCAGTCATCAGGTAAACGTGGATTTATCACCGTTGTACAGCAAAGCTCAAGAAACCGCTAATCTAAATAAAGCAACATTGAGAATAGTTACCTTGGGTGGGAAAGCAATTGCTGCTACAATTTTGAGCGACGAAAATCGCAAAATTGTTAAAGATTTGATTGAGGATATTAGGAGCGATCGCTTCAAAAAACAGCATCCAAATATACAGAATCTTCAACAATCTGAAATCGCAGATTCTCTTAATATTTCCAACCAAATAACCCAAGAAGAAACTTATTCCCCTAATATATTGCCTCAACCAGAAGAAGTCAAACCGAAAAATATCATTGATAACGTTTTTGAAACGAGAGAACAATTACAATCTTCTGAGTCAAGCGCAATTAGACAGCCAATTTCTCAAAAAATTACTAGCATCATCAGTATGTTCGATTTAAATAAGACCCAGTATCAAAAGCTCAATGCTAATAATTCAAAGATAACTAAAGCGCACACTACTTTTTTACAAGCTAGACAAGATTACAGTCAGCAAATGAGCGAAATCATTCAATTGCAACTAGCTTGCGCCCAAAACTTGCTTAACGAAGAATCCTGATAATAGTCTACATCTAACTTTTCATGTCATTTAAAAAACCTAACCCCCTAGCTCCTTCTCTACAAGGGAATGGGGAAAATTCAAAGCCTCTCCCCTTCTAGGGGAGAGGTTTGGAGAGAGGTTTTCTAGATGCTGTGAAAAGTAAGGAGTCTACATACTTCAACCATCAATGTCCTTGGGGAAGGGAAAAGGTTAATCGGTGAAAGGAAAATATTTCTTCCCCACTCCCCACTACCCACTCCCATTCTTTAGTAATCCGAGGAATAACTACCGTGACAACCGTAGATACGGTAATGAGTAAACACGATAATGGTCTTAATTTCTCTGCTTGGTCGCATAGCCAAAACCAGGTTTGGAAAGGTTCATTAGAATCTATATCTTTTGAGCAACAAACCATCAAAGATAAATTGATGGTATTAGACAAACCCTGCTACATCGTGAAAGTTGCCGGAAAAATCGGTGTCACCAATGAGGGGTATTTATCCCCTGCTGATAATGGCACAACAACACAAATCGAACTGTTAACATTTGCAGCCCCAATCCGTATTCAACAGTTTGGAGATCCGAATTTTCTCTCCTTTCATGGAGTGAAATATGCCTATGCTACTGGCGCAATGGCTGGCGGAATTGCTTCTGAAGAAATGGTTATTGCACTAGGAAAAGAGCAAATTTTTAGTTCCTTTGGTGCAGGTGGTTTAACTCCAGAACGTTTGGAAGCAGCCATAAATCGCATTCAACAAGCTTTACCTCAAGGGCCTTATGCATTTAATTTAATCCACAGTCCTAACGAACCTGCGATTGAACGCCGGGCTGTGGATTTATACCTCAAATATCAAGTGAGAACAGTAGAAGCGTCTGCATTTCTCGAATTGACTCCGAACATTGTTTATTACCGTGTTGCTGGATTGGGGTTAAATAACGCCAATCAAATTGAAATCAAAAATAAAGTCATTGCCAAAATTTCTCGCCGAGAAGTTGCTACTAAATTTCTGCAACCAGCACCAGCAAGAATACTAAAAGAACTTCTTGAACAAGGATTAATTACTGAGTTACAAGCAACTCTTGCAGCCAAAGTTCCGATGGCTGATGATATTACCGTTGAAGCTGATTCTGGAGGTCATACAGATAACCGTCCCTTGGTTTGTTTGTTACCTTCTATTATTGCCTTGCGGGATGAAATTCAAGCCCAATATCATTACCAAATACCGATTAGAATCGGAGTAGCAGGAGGAATTGGGACACCACAATCAGCATTAGCAGCTTTTATGATGGGTGCTGCTTATGTAATGACTGGCTCAATTAATCAATCATGCGTTGAATCTGGAGCTTGTGAACATACCAAAAAGTTATTAGCTCAAGCAGAAATGGCTGATGTGATGATGGCTCCAGCAGCAGATATGTTTGAAATGGGAGTCAAACTGCAAGTTCTCAAACGGGGTACAATGTTCCCCATGCGATCGCAGAAATTATTTGAACTCTACCGCGCTTATAATTCCATTGAAGAGATTCCTTTGGCAGAAAGAGAAAAATTAGAAAAACAAGTTTTTCGCAAAACTATTGCTGAAGTATGGGAAGGAACTGCGGCTTATTTGTCTCAAAAGAATCCTGAGAAATTGGGTAAAGCAGTTAATAATCCTAAACTGAAAATGGCGTTGATTTTCCGCTGGTATCTAGGATTATCTTCTCGTTGGTCTAGTTCTGGTGAAAAAGGTAGAGAAGTCGATTATCAAATTTGGTGTGGCCCGGCAATGGGCGGTTTCAATGACTGGGTACGGGGTTCCTACCTGTCTGAACCAAATAATCGTCAGGTCGTTGATGTTGCCAATCAAATTATGACTGGTGCAGCCTTTTTGTATCGTATCCAAAGTTTGAAAATCCAAGGACTGCAAGCTGACCATTATTACACTCAGTATCACCCTGTTCTTTTTACATTAGTGGAGATTTAAAAATGACTTTAAAACAGTCCTTTACAGCCGCCGATATTCAAGTATTTTTAGTATCTAACTTAGCTAAGTTGCTAAAAATATCAACTGATGAAATAGATGTCAAAGAACATTTAGAAAACTATGGGTTAGATTCAGCCCAAGCAATGATTCTAGTAAGTAACTTAGAAAAGTTGCTAGGATTTCAACCATCTCCATTGCTTCTGTGGCATTACCCAAATATTGAAGCTCTTTCACAGCGTTTAGCTGAAGAAGTGCAAGAAGGTTCAGACGTTCAAGATACAGGGGTGACATCCTCTAATGCTAACACTGCTCCCTCTGTTCTAGATTTAGGTGCTGAAGCTGTTCTTGACCCTACAATCCATCCTGGTGGTGCATCTAATGTGCTTGTAGGTGAACCTAAAAACATCTTTTTAACTGGAGGAACAGGCTTTTTAGGAGCTTTTGTCATCCGAGAATTGCTACAGGAAACTAATGCGGATATCTATTGTTTAGTGCGTGCTGCTAATGCTGAAGAAGGCAAAAGCAAACTCCAAAAAAATCTACAACAGTATGCAATTTGGCAGGAAGAATTTAATTCTAGAATTATTCCGATTGTCGGCGATTTATCTCAGCCATTGTTAGGTGTTGGCTCTGAACAGTTTCAAATTTTAGCCGCCAATATTGATACTATCTATCATAGTGGTGCTTTATTAAATTATGTTTTTCCTTACTCAGCACTGAAGGCAGCCAATGTTTTAGGAACGCAGGAAGTTTTGAGATTGGCTTGTCAAATTAAAGTCAAGCCTGTACATTACGTTTCTAGCGTTGCTGTTTTTGAATCGACTGCTTATGCTGGCAAGGTTGTCAAAGAACAAGATGAATTCAATCATTGGGAAGGTATTTATCTTGGTTACTCTCAAACTAAATGGGTAGCTGAAAAGTTAGTCAAAATTGCTCGTGACCGTGGACTTCCTGTAACTATCTATAGACCGCCTCTGATCTCAGGAGATAGCACAACAGGCATTTGTAACACACATGACTTTATCAATTTGATGACTAAAGGCTGTTTACAAATGGGAAGTTTCCCTGATGTAGATTATATGTTGGATATGTCTCCTGTGGACTATGTAAGTAAAGCGATCGCTTATCTTTCACGGCAGAAAGAATCCATAGGTAAGGCTTTTAATTTACAACATCCCCAACCTGCTCCTTTAAAAATGCTAATTGAGTGGATACGCTCATTTGGTTATTCAGTTGAGATGATTCCCTATGAAAAATGGCAAGCAGAGTTAATTAATAATGTGTCTTCTGTGGACAATCCTTTATACACTCTGCGACCCTTTTTACTGGAACGTTGGTCTGATGAACAACTAACTATTCCTGATTTGTACTTACAAGCTAGAAGACCTCATATTAGCTGCCAAGATACCCTCGTTGCACTAGCAGGTAGTTCTATTGTTTGTCACCCAATTGACTCTCAATTGTTTATGACTTATACCGCTTACTTGATTCAAAGCGGCTTCTTAAATATCGCTTAGTAATTCGCAATTTGCGTAGGATGTGTTAGGAATATAACACACCCTACCAAACAGAAGTTTTGCATTTTTTTAGTTCACTAAATAACCATAGGACTTACGCATTGACAAGAAATAGTAAATATGTGTAACATAAAAACCCACATCTTTCGTAGGGGTTTTATTGGTGTTAACTTAAGCAAAAAGTCAGCATAAGATGTAATCTAAGAACATCTAGTTTGGTGTTCTTAGTGATACATCATGAGTATAAAACGTCCAGCCAGAATTGGAAACCCAGACCTGCGGCAGCAAAAACATATACCCACGCCACCAATTGAACAAATAGAGAAACAACTGTTTTCACTGCTGTCACCAACAAGCTTTAAACCACTAAAATCATGTTCAGGTAAAGATGAAAAAAAACTGCACAGTTTTAAATCAGTTATGTACCCAGGTTGCTG
>JBBSCU010000097.1:0-16905 GCA_038249935.1 Chroococcales cyanobacterium | reverse complement strand
GTTTCCATTATCAAAACAAGTACAAAGTGCCTCTGACATAGCAAACAGGGGTGCTGCACGACTAGCAGAGGTAGAAGCACCCAAGTTTGAGGACAATGAAAATACATTCCCCCAACTTATTGACCGCATTCAAAAAACTATCTCTCATTTAAATACATTTAAACCTGAGCAAATTGATGGTTCAGAGGAGAAAACAGTTACCTTACAGATGCGTGACAACACTCTATCTTTTCAAGGAATGCCATATCTCCTCTATTTTGTTTTGCCAAACGTTTATTTCCACGTCACGACAGCATACGACATTCTCAGACACTGCGGTGTAGAAGTTGGCAAACAAGACTTCCTTGGTCAGCCCTAACACTAATAATATCTGGCATCACCATTAGACATCTCAAAAAATTTCATACGCGTTATCTAGAACCCTTGTAGAGATGTAGCAGTGCTACGTCTCTACATTCTTTTTCGCAGATGTCTATTGCTCCAATGCTGCGGAATGTCGGTTTTACAGTTCACTGCTTCTCTTAAACTTGGCATAAAATCTGACCTCTCATAACTTTTCAAACATCCTCTTAGAAGAAATCTATATGTATCGGGGTTTGTGTGAAATGGTATGGGGCAATACGGTTCAGTTAAGCCCGAAATCTTTGGTAGAGACGCGAAATTTCGCGTCTCTACAGGTTTAAAATCACTACCAAAAAACCTTAACTGAACCGTATTGTGGTACAGGGTGGTTTAAATTTATCTAAAATCGATAGTCTTGAGGGCTGAGTGGGAAACATAATACTCAGTTACTCAGGACTTTTGCTGTTTCTAGGGGATGAGGGAAAAATCAATTCAAAATTCAAAATTTTTTGCGGAGCGCGATGCCCTGAGCTTGCCGTACCCTTCGGGAAGCAAGCTACGCGGAGCGTCTCGTAGAGAAGGGTCTCCTAGAGAAGAAAAAGGCTGGGAGACATGAGGAAGTAATTTTTCCCTCTGCTTCCTACTCGCCCATTACACGGTGATACTACCAGAAACTAAAACTGCATGGAACTCAAAAATCACTGGTTGGCTGCAAATAAAGTTGCTTTACCACGACTACTACAGTGGGTGAATCTCCGACCAGAGGAGAGCGAACGAACTCAGATAATGTTTATTTTTTACACAACTGTATCTGTAGGATTACGGTGGGCAGAGGACAGTACGGTGGCGCTGTTTTTGGATGAATATGGGACTAACCTACTGCCGTGGATGTATATTGCCAGTGCCGCGATGAGTGCAGGATTGGTTTTTTTATACTCTTGGTTGCAAAAGATTTTTCCCTTACGCCGGGTGATTGTAGCGATCGCACCTTGCATGGTGATGCCATTAGTCTTATTAGTTTTATTACGTTGGGGATCGCATTTTTCGTACCTGGCAGTGATTTCGGTATTTCTGCTGCGGCTGTGGGTAGATGCCCTTTATGTGGTCAATGACCTCAACACCTCTATCGTCGCCAACCAAATATTTAACATTCGGGAGATTAAGCGGACTTACCCATTGGTGAGTAGTGGTCTTTTGGTAGCCGATGTGATCAGTGGCTTTAGTTTGCCTTGGCTGGTACACTATACCACGCTGAATAAGATTATCCTGATCGCCTGTGTGATGATTTTATTAGGATCGGGGATTTTATTCTATTTAACTCATCACTATCGAGCCGCTTTTCCTGAAACTCCACAAAGAGTAATTGCTGAAGAACAAGCCTCACGGCAGCGTTTTATTAAAAGTCCACTGAAACGTTATGTCTTTTCGTTGTTTGCCTTTGTGGGTCTGTTGCAAGTTATTGGGTTGTTAATAGATTTTCAGTATTTGCGCGAACTTAATTCTAATTTAAGCGACCGAGAACTCGCTAGCTTCTTGGGTCTTTTTGGTGGGATGTTGGGACTGTGTGAGTTGTTGTTGCAGTGGTTTGTTTCCAGCCGACTCATCGAACGGATGGGGGTATTTTTTACAGCCACGCTTTTACCAATCACCGTCGGCTTTTCCCTACCAGGTGTGCTGATATTGCTGCATTTAATTCCAGCCATGCAATCGCAAAGCTTTTTCTGGGGTTTGATAATTGTCAAATTCTTTGATGAACTTCTGCGCTACACATTTGTCATGAGTAGCGGTCCCATCTTGTACCAACCGATTCCAGAGGGAATTCGCAGCCGGATGCAAACTTTATCTGGCGGAACTGCCGAAGCGATCGCTACAGGTTTGACAGGAGCGCTAATTTTTGTAACTCTATTGTTTTGTGGGCGGTTTGTACCTGTACCTCTGCAAAAATGGGTGTTAGTGGCAGAAACAATGCTGATCGCTGGTACCTGTTTAACAGTAATTTGGGAATTGCGATCGCGCTATGTTGAGCTGTTAGTCTTAAGTGTGGCACGGGGTCATTTGAGTGCAAGCAATGTGGGTCTGCGATTCTTTAAGCAGGGGGTAGTCAAAGCTTTAGCAGAAAAAGGCAGCGAGGCTGATAAACGCTCTTGCATTGAACTTTTAGCCCAAATGGATTCCCTTGGAGCTGCGGAAGTTTTAGCACCCTTGTTAGTTAATTTAAGCCCAGAGTTGCAGCGCCAAAGTTTGGAAGTGATGCTGATGGCAGGTGCAAATCCCGCCTATCTAGCCGCCATCCGCCCTTTGTTAGAACAATCCCAAGAAACTAACCCCGAAGTTTTTGCCCTAGCGTTGCGCTACGTTTGGCTGGCTGAACCCAATCCGAATTTAAGCCTCCTAGAAGAATACTTGAACCCCCGCCAAAACTCACTCATCCGCGCCACTGCCGCCGCTTTAGTCTTACGCCAAGGAACGCCCATGCAAAAGGTAGCAGCTACCCAAACCATGCGCCGGATGCTGACTCATAAGCTAGAACAGGAACGGGTAAATGGCGTTAGAGCGCTCAGAGAAGCAGTTTATTTACAGGCGTTGCGGATTCACATCCCGAATTTATTACAAGATGAGTCTTTACGAGTGCGCTGTGCCGTATTAGAAATGATCGCAGCAACTCATTTAGAGGAGTACTATTCGGCACTGATTGCAGCACTTTACTACAAATCAACCCGCACTACAGCAATGTCAGCGCTAGTAAGACTGGAGAATGAAGCTGTAGAGATGTTGTTGCAGATGGCTACCAATATTTACAAACCAGAAGTAGTGCGGATGTACGCTTGGCGTACTATTGCTCAAATTGGTACTCAGGAAGCGTTAGAGACTTTATGGGAAAACTTGGAAACATCTTGGGGTACTACTAGAGATTATATTCTTCGTAGCTTACTAAAAATAAATAAACAAGCAGGAATTACAGGTTTAGTAGATCGGTTTTATGAAAGTCGGGTAGAAAATTTAATTGAGCAGGAATTAAAGTTTTTAGGCGAGATTTACGCCGCATCTATTGACTTCAAAACACTAGACCAAAAAGAAGATCATCAATCTAGTGAGAGGGTTGTGATTGTCTCTGAGTTACTGCAACGCGCCCTTTTAGAATTAGAATTAGATGTCAAAGAGCGGCTACTACTGCTACTAAAACTACTTTACTCGCCAGAAAAGATGCAAGCAGCAGCATTCAATCTGCGATCGCTCTCGGTGGTAAACTTAGCACGGGGGTTAGAAATCTTAGAGCATACCATAACTTTGTCTTCAAAGTCTTTATTGCTGAATATTTTAGATAATCGACCAGAGCCAGAAAAATTGCAACATCTTGTAGAAGCCAAGATGGTAGAATATGAGAATATGGTAATTAGCGATCGCCTCCACAGATTGCTGGCATTGGGTAACTTACTTTCTGACTGGTGTCTAGCTTGCTGTTTTCATTATGCTCAAGTGACTCGCATCAAGCTCACAAGTTCTGAGATTTTGGTGAGTTTGCGTCATCCAACTGGCTTTGTTAGAGAAGCTGCGATCGCATACTTAAATATGGTTTCACATCGTGTCCTTCTCCAAATCCTCCCCCAGTTACAAACCGATCCCCACCCTCTGATAGCTGCTCAAGTTAAGGAATTGCTCAAAAAATACCAGGTCAAAAATTACAACTGAAAATACCTCCGGTGGAATAATTTTGTTTATTTCCATATATACCAATTAGACAGCTAGAGCTTGAGTTAAATTTTCAGTTCTACCAGTCTGATCTTTTTTTCAAAACTGGTATTGACGCTTGTGAGAGGGTTGCCATTTCAATGGAAACCATGCCTTGATCAAAGGCTCGTTGAAACACATCTTGATTATTTGGAATTTCGTAGCCCAGTCCATCATAAAAACCTTTAGTAAACTCAATCGCTGCACTATCTTGGATTGAGTTATTCATGCCAATCACATAATTAATGTATTGGCTAATTGCCCCAGCAGGTTTTTCTGAATAACAAGCGTTAAGCAGTACACATTAGAATTTATTTTATCAGTCCCAATGGGGGGATCAAACATTTCTGATATCAAACTTATTTCTAACTTTACTGACGAACGAAAGCTCATACCACAGTGTCTTGGTTCCACCTGTAAAAAATATTATCTCCCGTGTTGAGCCAACCTGCACAATACTGCATAAAAGTGAAACAATTCAAGTTTTATCTCTCTATTAGAATTATCAAAAATAATTTGTGAAAACAAGCATAAATATTTATTATATTATTTTTTTAATTAGCTTTTGATAAAGCTTTTGATAAATTTTAATAAAAAATATTATCTTTTTTCCCTGGGTGTATTTTAATCATTTATTCCATTTAACTTATTCTTTTCTTAACCTTGTAGTGAAAATATATTTAATGTTAGCTAACCTCTCTCATAACTACTATCAACAGATTTAACTTCGCAATCTAAGTGTTCTAGACTGTATAGTTGCTAACACAGATTAGTAGTTGACATTCCACTATCATTTCTCACGCTTTCGATAACTTGGAGAACATCGGATTTTTGTAAATATCTTCTCGGAGTTAATGGCGGAATCGGACTTAACGGACTTGACTGAAACTATATGCTTGTAACTCCGAAATTTACCCGTAATTCCGGTTTCTGGAGTGAGAACATGGATTATTTTTCCCATAAGTCATGCAAGTTAAAGAACTTGTAATAAAGCTAAATCCAAATACCCAAAACACATTCTAAATTATGGCAATTGAGAATACACCTGTCCCACAAGTTGAGTTAGTCGGTTTTGCCTCATTACCTGCTGATACCTTTAGTGATGGGCCTCCTTCTGGTGCGGACATTTCAGCCAATGGCAGAACGGGTCCTTTCCCAGGACAGCCAATACAGGGCTTCAGTGGTGTACAGTATGCTAACAGTAGCTCTTTATATTTCCTATCAGACAATGGTTTCGGTAGCAAAGATAATAGTGAAGACTTTCTACTGCGAATCAATCGTCTAGACCCGAATTTTAAGGGAACAGAGAATGGAGATGGCGGTGTTAAAGTTTTAGACTACATTCAACTGTCTGACCCTGATAATAAGGTTTCTTTTGATATTGTCAATGAAGGAACTAATGACAGATTGCTAACTGGTGCAGACTTTGACATTGAGTCATTTGTTTTTGATAAAGACGGTACAATCTGGGTCGGAGAAGAGTTTGGCCCCTACTTGTTGCATTTTGATGCCACTGGTAAGTTATTAGAGGCTCCCATTGCTACACCTGACTTTTTCAAAACTCTAGATGGAGAAGCACCAAAAGTTCTTGGTCATAGAGGTGCAAGCGGCGATCTTCCAGAGCATACCTTGGAAGCGTACAAAAAGGCAATTGAGGATGGCGCTGATTTTATTGAGCCTGACTTAGTAGTTACAAAAGATGGGATATTAATTGCTCGCCATGAACCGGCTTTGGCAATTTTGAACGCTGATGGTACTGTCAATTTCGGCGATACAACCACAGACGTTTACGATATTACCAGGTATCCACAGTTTGCCGATCGCCTGAAAACAGTAATTTTAGATGGAACCGAAACCACAGGTTGGTTTGCTGAAGACTTTACTTTAGCAGAAATCAAAACATTAGGAGCGATACAGCGTCTATCTTTCCGCGACCAATCCTTCAACGGTCAATTTGAGGTTCCTACCCTCGCGGAAATCATCGACTTGGTTAAGGAAGTAGAAGCCGAGACAGGTAAAAAGATTGGCATCTATCCTGAAACTAAGCATCCTACCTATTCTGCTGAAGAAGCCACTTTTGTAGGCACCACAGACAAAATTAATAGAAACATCAGTGAAATCCTAATAGATACACTGAAGGCAGAGAACTTCACTGATCCAAGTCGGATCTTCATCCAGTCCTTTGAAGTTGGTAATCTCAAGGATCTACACGATCGCATTATGCCTAATGCCGGGGTAGATATCCCACTGATCCAACTTCTAGACGCGGCGGGTATTGAGCTAAATGGTACGCTCATCGAGAATCAGCCTTATGATTTTGAAGTCAGCGGTGATCCTCGCACTTATGGCGATTTACGAACTCCACAAGGTTTAGCTGAAATTGCCACTTATGCTGATGGCATTGGACCTTGGAAGCGGATGATTGTAAGCGTCAGAGGTACTGATGCTAATAACGATGGTTTGGCAGATGATGTGAATGGGGATGGAGCGGTTAATGATGCTGACAGAAACCTGTTACCTCCCACGACCTTAATTCAAGATGCTCATAATGTCGGTTTACAGGTTCATCCCTACACATTCCGCAATGAAGACCGGTTCTTAGCAGCAGATTACCAAGGTAATCCAGAACTAGAATTCCAGCAGTTCTTTCAACTAGGGGTAGATGCACTTTTCACAGACTTCCCAGAAACAGGGGATAAAGTCCGAGATTTCCTGAGTGATCCTCAGAATAACTTAGTGCGATCGCCACAAAACCCTGATGTTCTTTCAGGTGATGCGTTTGCTAACTTAGCTCGCTCCAAAGGTTTTGAAGGTGGTGCAATCAACGCCAGCAAAACCAAGCTCTATATGCTGTTAGAGGGAACAGTTCAGGGTGATGTTGCTGGTGCTTTGCGGATAAACGAATTTGACATCGCTAGCCGTCAGTACACTGATAAGAAACTTAACTACAAACTGGAGAATCCCGCGTATGCGATCGGGGATTTAGCAGTCATTAATGACAATGAGTACCTAGTCATTGAGCGGGATGGCGGTCAAGGCGCTGATGCTCAATTCAAGAAGATTTTCAAAATAGACCTGTCCATAACAGATTCTAATGGCTATGTAGTCAAAGAAGAAGTTGCAGACTTGTTAAACATCCAAGACCCCAACGACCTCAACGGGGATGGCAAAACAACCTTTGACTTCCCATTTGTCACAATTGAAAATGTGTTAGTTGTTGACAAAAACACCATTTTGGTTGCTAATGACAACAACTATCCTTTCTCCACAGGTCGTCCTGGAAATGATCCTCTAAATCCAGTCATCGACAACAATGAAATTCTGCTACTCAAGTTGGAGAAGCCCCTTAACCTTGCTGCTGGCTTAGGTCAGCCTCAAGCTGAAGAGATTAACTTTGGCTCCAATAACGATGATAGTATTACCGTTCAACCGAATCAAACCTTAGTTACAGGTGACGGAGCGGATTTTGTCGAGGGTACTGAAGGTAACACAATCGTCACCGGAAATGGTGAAGACACGGTGCTTGTTGGTAGTGACTCTTCAGTATCCACAGGAGACGGTAATGATCAAGTCGTGATTGGTCAAAATGGCCCTGCTAGCAACACTAGTGCTGATGGCGGTGCTGGTAATGACGAAGTTACCGTGGTGGAAGCCAACGGTAACAATAATCTATTTGGGGCAGCAGGTAATGATACTCTCACAGTAGTTGAGGGTTCTCGCCAACTGTCATTCGGTGGCTCAGGTAACGACACCCTCACCAGCAACGGCAGCAATAACCGTCTCTACGGTGGTTCTGGCGATGACAAACTCTTCTCCAGTGTCAATGACTCCCTATTTGGTGGTGATGGTGATGATGTGTTATTTGCTGGTCAAGCAGGTGGCAACCGCCTCAGTGGTGGTGGTGGTGCTGACCAGTTCTGGATTGCAAATAGCAGTCTACCAACTAGCAAGAACATTGTGACTGATTTTGCGATCGGCGTTGACGTAATTGGGCTGGGCGGTATTGGCGTTACTCAGTTTAGTGCCCTAACCTTGTTGCAACAGGGTAGTGATACTTTGGTGAAAACTGGAAATACTGAGTTGGCTTCCTTAGTTGGAATTACATCAACTAGCCTCACAGCAAATGATTTCACTTTCTCTGTTAGTGTTGTGGGTTAATCTGTTCGCCTAGCGTCTTAGATAGCAATCCTAAATCATTCGTGAACAACTAGATCCCCGACTTCTCTAAGAAGTCGGGGATCTAAATCAAATAGGATTGCCATATAGCAATACGATTTGATTTTTGAAAAAATCTAAGTAGGGTGTGTTACGGCTTCCGTAACGCACAATTTGTAAGGATTTGGTGCGTTACGCTGTCGCTAACACACCCTACGTATCTTTTCAGAAATCAAATATTAGTTCTATAGATAAAGATAATTACAGCTTCAATTCAATATTCAAAGTTAGTTAAATAATAATGTGCTTTTTAACTTTTTCATAACCTATTGATAATTACTTGTTAATATTTTTGTGAGTTACTATTATTAGTACTTATGTTTAATTTAAAAGTTGTAAAGTCTTTCCTGATTACTATATATGTAAAATTAAAAAATAACTTTATAAGTGTAATTAGAATCAAGCATTTTTAAAAATTTATCTGAACTTTAACATATCCTTTCACATAAATAGTAAAAGTGCTTGATAATCAGCGCTTTAACTATTAAATTAAGGTTGTGTACAAGGATATAAATAAGTCTGTATAAACAAGCTATATCTGGGTAAAACATAGTTATGATTGTTAACGGCACTTCAAATCAAGATGAGTTGTACGCCAATAAAAATGATCAGGTTTTTGGTCTTGATGGCGACGACATTTTAGATGCCTCCGATGGTCAAGGGAATAATTTACTTGATGGTGGTTCTGGCAACGATCGCCTTTTTGGGAATAATAACGATACTTTAAAAGGCGGTGTTGGAGAAGATGAATTATTCGCTTTAGATAGTTCTGGCTTTAACACTCTTGAAGGAGGAGAAGACAACGATCGCCTTTTTGTCGTGGAGGGTAGCAATAACAAACTTGATGGCGGAACTGGAAATGATCGCCTCATAGTTTCCGATGGAAGTGGCTATAATACACTATTGGGTGGAACTGGTAATGATTTACTAGATGTCTCTAATGGAACAGGTAATAATAGCCTTGAGGGTAATGAAGGTGATGATGTTCTCATTGGAGGATTAGGTAGCGATCGCTTATTTGGGGGAATTGGTGATGATTCGCTCTTTGCTGGTAAAAAAGGCAGCCAACTGACAGGAGGTACTGGAGAAGACCGCTTTTTCATTGCTAGTGCAGCCGTTCCTGAAGTAGCTGTTGAAGTACTTGATTTTACAAAGGGTCAAGATAAAGTTGTAATTACTGGAATCCCTGAAATTCAGAAATTCCAAGATTTAAAATTAGAGCAAACAGGACTTGATACAGTTATCAAAGCTAGTATCAATGGTGAATTTAAAGAGTTTGGCATTTTAAGAAATGTCCAAGCTAATACTCTCACACCATCTGACTTCTATTTTAAAAGTTCAATTTTCTCAATTACTGACGCTTCCGCAGTTGAAGGAAACGCCATTACCTTCATTATTACCCGTACAGGAGATGCCCAAGCTAATCAAAGCGTAACTGTATCGACATCTTTGATTGGAGAAGATACCGCCAGTAACACTGATTTCACAACTAAAACCGAAACTCTCACCTTTCAAGCAGGACAAACTCAGAAAAGCTTTACAGTTGTGACAACTCCAGATTCCCTGCTTGAAGGTAATGACACTTTTACAGTCAGTTTGAGCAATCCCACAAACGAGGCAATTATTAATTCTACTAGCGGTACAGCTAAGGGAACTATTACTAATGATGACTCAGTTCCGATAAATTCTGGTGTTACCATCACCGAGACTGGTGATAGCACCAACGTCACCGAAGGCGGTATAACTGACAGTTACTCCGTGGTACTCGCTAGTCAGCCAACTGCTGATGTCATTGTTACTATTAATAGCGGTAAGCAAATAAAAACCAGTTCTCAGACTCTCACTTTTACTGCACTGAACTGGAATGTAGTACAAAATGTGACCTTAACGGCGATAGATGATGCAATAGTAGAAGGCGATGTCTACGACGGGCTACGCCTACGCACCGACATTATCCAGCATACATTTACAAGTAGTGATGCTAATTATGATGGCATAGCGATCGCTTCTGTGAACGTTAGCATTACTGACAACGATATCCCACTGGCAAAGAGTGCTGATAATGATATCTTCACCATCAAAGGTAAAGGTGAAAAAACAAGACTCTCAGTTGAACTGACAGGACATAGTTCTAATCAGTTATATGAACTGGGAGTATTTGCTGTAGATGATCAACAAGGAAATATTCAAGGTATTGCTCCTGGTACTGCTGGTTATACCGAAGCAGCCTTGCAACGAGGGAAGGCAATTTTCTCCTCGCTAAATAATGTCCCCAATAGATTTAATGGCGATTTAACAAGCCTGTTAGAATTTACCTCTGGTGAACAACTGAGATTTTACTTGGTACGCAACAGCACTACTGATAATGTCTTAGCTGGACAAACTGCCATCACAGACGTACTTTTTTCTGACTCGACAAATCTTCAGATTGAAAGCTTAGGCGATGATAGCTTCTCCCTAGCTTGGAAAAGTCAAGATTTGGTAGTCAGAATTCAAGCTACAGATCAACAATTACCTTTGGGAACAGGTTTGCAAGGAAAACGACAAGGAGAACTGATTGATTTACGAGGTGTAATCGCTCAGGTAAAAGCTGATTTTGTGGTCAGCAGAGAAGCTGCATTCAACAACTTTATCGGCTTCTATCAAGTGGCTGATGAAAATGGTGGTATTGATACCAATGGCGATCGCACAGCAGATATTCTCGTCGGACAGGCGGGTTATACTGAAGCAGCAATTCGTGGACGTGTTCCGGGTATTGACCTAACGGTGAACAACCAAGGTACAGCAACTTACACTGGTACTTTTGGGAGTGATGCCATTTTTGCACCATTTATTATTATAGATGGTAGACCAGATGCTATTAGCGATCGCAATGTCAATAACAATCCGGCAGTTTACTTCGCATTCTTGGGCGCTAACTCAGATAAAGTAGATCACATTCGCCTGTTAGGGAATAACACCTTTGGCTTTGAAGATTTAGCAAATGGTGGTGACAAAGATTTTAACGATGTCGTTGTGCAAGTTAATCTGACTATCGCCTAGCAAAGTTATATCAAATCCCGATTCATTAAGCTGCCCTTTTAGATAACTTTCATCCTATTTAGTGCAGCTTTGTAACCTCACCTCGCTTGCGGGATGGTGTTACTTTACACAAGGTTTAACATCTTTACCACTTATCCTTAAATATACTTATAGCAGTTCTCGTTTACGTGAGGTACACCCGTAGGGACACGGCATGCCGTGCCCCTACACCTTGGGATATAACGTTGTACAGCATCTGAATGGGAACCGCTATAATATGTTACACAGAAATTTTATTGATAGTTTTACTTAAAAAATGAGAGCATAGGCGACTTGTCAAGTTGCCAATACCCTCACATAGATAAATTAAGTTTTTGTAGTAGCCTATAAGTCTAAGTTAGTGCCTGAGCAACTGCTGCCGAAAGTGGCTCGTTTGCTGCTTGCTTCAACAATTCGGCTTTATCGGTCTGTTCCCAAGGCAAGTCTAAATCAGTCCGCCCAAAGTGACCGTAAGCCGCGACGTCCTGATAAAAACGTCCGCCTCGTTCACTTGGTAAGTTGCGTAAATTGAAAGTATGGATAATCCCAGCCGGACGCAGTTCAAAGTGTTGCTGAATTAATTCCAGTAAGGTTTCTTCATCCACTTTGCCAGTGCCAAAGGTATCCACTAGAATGCTTGTTGGTCGCGCTACACCAATAGCATAAGATAGCTGGATTTCAACTTTTTCTGCCAACCCAGCAGCGACAATATTTTTCGCCACATAGCGAGCCGCGTAAGCAGCAGAGCGGTCTACCTTCGTGGGGTCTTTGCCGGAAAAAGCGCCGCCACCATGCCGTGAATAACCACCGTAGGTGTCAACAATTATTTTCCGTCCTGTCAAACCAGAGTCTCCCTGAGGGCCACCAACGACAAATTTGCCGGTAGGGTTAACTAAAAAACGTGTCTCCTGATTAGGCTTAATTTCAATGTCGCCAAAAACAGGTTCGACCACTGCTGACCAGAGGTCTTGTTTAATCTTGGCTTGTACTGCCGCCTCATCCGTGATTTCCCCAATACTGGCTGTATGCTGGGTGGAAATCAAGATGGTGTCAATACCTACAGGGCGTCCGTCTTCGTAAGCTACAGTTACTTGGGTTTTGCCATCAGGACGCAGGTATGGTAGTTCACCAGTTTTGCGGACTGCTGCCAATCGCCGAGCAATGCGGTGGGCGAGACTGATGGGTAAAGGCATCAGTTCTGGTGTTTCGTTACTGGCGAAACCGAACATTATACCTTGATCGCCCGCGCCAATTTTGTCGAATAGTTCATCACTATCTTGCTGGCGAGTTTCGTGGGCGGTGTTCACGCCTTGGGCAATATCAGGTGATTGTTCGTCTAAAGCTAGCAGAACGCTGGTGCTGTTAGCAGAAAAGCCATTGTCGGCATTGGTATAACCAATTTCGGCAATTTTTTTGCGGGCGAGATTGACGAAATTCACATTGGCTTTGGTGGTTATTTCACCTGTGATTAGCACCAAACCAGTATTAACTACTACTTCGGCAGCAACACGGCTGCTGGGGTCTTGTGTCAGCAAGGCATCGAGAATGGTATCAGAAATCTGATCGCAGATTTTATCTGGATGACCTTCGGTAACTGACTCGGAGGTAAATAAATATCGACGAGACAAAGGGAATTCCTCCTTTGAGAGTATTTTTGCTAACTAAATGTAGGTATTTAGTTCAACTACCTAATTTATGAAATCATAGCAATATTTATACTTCAGTCGTTATTATCTTCTTGATGTTGATAAAAACCACTAACTATAGCTAAGTATCTGTAAGGTAGATAATAAACTAAAAGTTATCTAAGTTTGCACACTCAAATTAACCAAAATTATTGTGTTTTGGGCATCTGGAGCGCCTAGTTATTAGAAATTAAGCACCGGGAAAAGAGCATATAGCAGTTCTCGTTTACGTGAGGTATACCCGCACGGCATGCCGTGCCCCTACACCTTGGGATATAACGTTGTACCGCATCTGAATGGGAACCGCTATAAGGCTAACCCAGTAGCGACAAAGGCGTAACCCATCTACGAGTAACAATCAACACTCTTGGCAAATTAAAAATCTAATTTTTACTCTAATTTGTAAGATTGATGGTGTTATAAGTAACAGATTTTATCAATCTCCTCGTTTATATTCAGAATGGAGAAGAATCTAATACAAAAAAAGGGGACACCCAGAAGCGCCCCCACAAGCTCGGAAACAAACACTGCTGCTTTTTAAACCTGAACTGCTAACTTTGCTTCTGTAGCTGTCAAGCGCTCATAGGCAGCACGCATTTTCAAACCTGTAAGCACTTGGAAGAAACCAGTACCATTATTGGAACCTGGATACTCGCGGTGCTGGAGTAATAAGTGAGTTAATTCACCTTGGTATTTAGTGGATGTATTGCTGAGATGAGTTTCGATGTAAATTACTTCTTCCAAGTTGTCAAATTGACCATCCACCTCTAGTACTGAGACATAGCGTCCGTAGTAGACATCTGAACCGTAGTACAATTGCATACCAGGATAAGAACAGGTAAGTTTGCGTCCACAGGGAGTCCAATTAATTGTTGAGCCTTCATCAAACAGGTAAGTTGGCTCAAAGCCTTCCTTGTCTTCCCGCTGGAGCATACGCACCCGTAGGACTCTGCGCTCGGTGTCGTTTTTGATCAAGTTTGTGGGCAATACTTGGAGAACCACATCGGCAAATTCTCTTTGTGGTTCGATAAACTTATCAAAGTCAGGTTTGCGGGAATTGATTTGCGCTAAGACATCTTCGTAGCGATGACCGCGTTCAGCCATATCTCGCTGGATTTTCCAGGCAATTTTGACTTCATCGCTAATGTCAAAATAAACACTGAAGTCAATTAGCGATCGCACCCGCTCATCATACAAAGGATGCAGCCCTTCAACAACTATAATCCGATTCGGCTCCACCCGCTCTGGTGGATCAATCATGCCGGTTTCGTGGTTGTAAATCGGCTTATCAATTCCTTGACCATCTTTGAGCGCTTTAATTTGCTCATACATCAGGTCAAAATTGTTCGCCCTGGGGTCTAGTGCAGTTATTCCCGTTTCTTTGCGCTGTTTGCGATCGAGGGAGTGATAATCATCTAAGCAGATGACTGTCATTAAATCTTCACCAAACAAGTCTATCAAACGACGCAAAAACGTAGATTTACCGCAACCAGAGTCTCCGGCTACTCCAATCAGTACCACGCGTTCCGGCTTACTTGTCATAAATTTCCTCTAAAATACTAAAGTTGTGTCAATAATTTTTCACACAGCAGATTGTGAAGCTAGGAGTTTACCCCTTTGGTTTATCCTGCGTTCTTGCTACCCAGCACAGCTATAAGACACCAAACGGGTAGACAACAAAGTAATAAGTTGCTACTCGCCGGACTGGCCTGAATGTTGGTGCCGGTAAGTATTTAATCCTAGTGGTATATTTGATTTTAACAGAAGGGGGTATCCCATACAACATTTACCCTCAAGAAGAATTAGCATGGTTCATCAATCATTTTGTCGATTTAGTTTTTAATTTAAAAAAATGGGGATCAGTGCCGTCCATAAGTGTTACAGCGCTGTCAGTCTGCTAGTTGTGACTCTAGATAATCAAGTCTGTAAGGTATATTTTCTTCTTGCAGCGAATTTTTTGAGGTTCCCAAATTGTAATTCCGGCTCGACAATCCTGAAGATATTCAAAGCCAAAATCTATCTAACGAATCAGCCAACAACTTGCATTAGTTAAATTCTTAGCTGTAAATTTATGGATATGCTCAAATAGAAGTATTGGCGTTATGGCAGAGTACTTACTATTTGCTCCTTGGATAGTGAACTAAAAAGGTATCTCCCTGATAGAGTTGGTAGTTAACGAAAAAAAGATTAAATTGACTCATTATTAACATTCTCCAAAGAACTTATCCTTTACCTTAGAAGGTGAACAGGTGTGTTTTTTGCTATGCCTGGATGTCTTTGGTGAGTGTACTTAGCAAGGCATTAATTAATGATGCCTTTTTCCCAAAAGGCCAGTTTTGTGAAACGAAAATCCGGTAAACTAAAGCTGGCAGAGGATGGGAATAGTTTTTTTGAAGAACGGTTAAGTAAATTATCGGAGTGGTAGAACGAATGTACAATCAGGGTGCTGTTGAGGGTGCTGCCAATACAGAATTAGGTAGCCGCGTCTTCGTCTACGAAGTGGTGGGTTTGCGTCAGAGCGAAGAAACTGATCAAACGAACTACCCAATTCGCAAAAGTGGCAGTGTATTCATCAGAGTGCCTTACAACCGCATGAATCAAGAAATGCGACGTATCACTCGTCTAGGCGGCACAATTGTTAGCATCCAGTCCCTAACTGCTCTAGAGCAAGTTAATGGTAAAGCCTCATCGGGGAGTGCTAATAGTGAAGGGAATGGTAAAGCCACACCTGGGAATGCTAATAGTGAAGTCAAAAGCTTTGCTAAACCACCAGCTGAAGAACAGCTCAATAATAAGGACAACAAAGGCAACACCATGACTCAAGCGAAAGCCAAAAAAGACGCCCACGGTGACGTTCCTGTTAACATTTACCGTCCCAATGCTCCGTTTATTGGCAAGGTAATATCTAATGAACCGTTAGTCAAAGAAGACGGGATTGGTATTGTTCAGCACCTCAAATTTGACATTTCGGGCGGAGATTTGAAGTATATAGAAGGTCAAAGTATTGGCATTATTCCACCAGGATTAGACAAGAATGGCAAGCCTGAAAAACTCAGACTGTATTCGATCGCATCAACTCGTCACGGCGATAATGTAGATGATCAGACAATATCATTGTGCATCCGCCAGTTGGAGTACAAGCACCCGGAATCTGGCGAAACAGTCTATGGTGTTTGCTCTACCCACCTGTGTTTCCTAGAACCAGGGGCAGATATAAAAATTACCGGGCCTGTGGGTAAGGAAATGTTGTTACCCGAAGATCCCGATGCCAAAGTCATTATGATGGCAACCGGAACAGGTATTGCGCCGATGCGGGCTTATCTGTGGCGTCAGTTTAAAGATGCAGAAAAAGCAGCTAATCCAGAATACGAATTTAAAGGATTCTCTTGGCTAATATTTGGTGTACCTACAACTCCAAACATTCTATATAAGGAAGAGCTGGAAGAAATTCAACAAAAATATCCTGATAACTTCCGCCTCACCTACGCCATCAGCCGCGAACAGAAAAATCCCCAAGGCGGTAGAATGTACATTCAAGACCGTGTAGCGGAACACGCAGATGAATTGTGGCAATTGATTAAAGATGAAAAAACCCACACCTACATTTGCGGTTTGCGGGGTATGGAAGAAGGTATTGATGCAGCCTTAACTGCTGCTGCTGCTAAAGAAGGCGTAACCTGGAGTAGTTACCAGAAGGAACTCAAGAAAGCCCATCGCTGGCACGTAGAAACCTACTAAGTTAGTCATTGGTCATTGGTCATTGGTCATTGGTCATTGGTCATTGGTCATTGGTCATTGGTCATTGGTCATTGGTCATTGGTCATTGGTCATTGGTCATTGGTCATTGGTCATTGGTCATTGGTCATTGGTCATT
>JBBSCU010000096.1:0-17088 GCA_038249935.1 Chroococcales cyanobacterium | reverse complement strand
GCCTCAGAATGAATTCTGAGTCTAATAGCGAAAGTCGTCTAAAGACGACTGAAAAAAGGTTATAGTCCGTTTTAACGGACTTTAGCTATTAGCCTGGAACTTTAGTTCTGGGCGGTTTATGCCTAGAATGAAATAGCCCTGGCCGCCCAACGCACTGGCTCCTCTGGTTGAGACAAATTACCAAATCCCCCTCCCCCAGGAGTTTCTATCACAAAAACATCCCCAACTTTCATCTCTACCGTTGCTGTGCTATCTAAATTCTCTTCACTTCCATCCTGACGTTGTATCCAATTGCGTCCTACTTTTCCTACTTCACCACCATTTAATCCAAAAGGAGGAATAAGCCGATGCTCAGAAAGAATATTAGCTGTCATAGGTTCTAAAAACTTGATCCGGCGGACAACTCCATTACCACCCGAATATTTTCCTTTACCACCGCTATCGAGACGAAGACTAAAGTTTTCTAAAAGTACAGGATAACGAGTTTCTAAAACTTCTGGATCGGTCAATCGTGAGTTAGTCATGTGGGAATGCACACCATCAGTGCCATCAAAATCAATCCCCGCCCCAGAACCGCCGCAGATGGTTTCATAATATTGATATTGTTCATTACCAAAAGTAAAATTATTCATTGTTCCCTGAGAAGCAGCCATCACACCCAAAGCACCATATAAAGCATCGACAATAGTTTGAGAAGTTTCAACATTACCCGCCACTACTGCGGCTGGATAAATTGGATTCAGCATACAGCCAACTGGGATAATAATTTCTAGAGGGTTAAGACACCCGGCATTGAGAGGAATGTGATCATCAACTAAAGTCCGAAAGACGTATAATACTGCTGCTTGAGTTACAGCCTTGGGAGCATTGAAATTACTATTTAGTTGCTCAGAAGTCCCAGTAAAATCAATAGTAGCACTGCGATTTTCTGGGTGAATTGTGACTTTAATTTGAATTTGTGCGCCATTATCCATTTTATAAGTGAATGAGCCATCCTTGAGAAGATTGATAGCTTTTCTCACCGACTCTTCAGCATTAGCTTGTACAAAGCTCATATAAGCTTGAACAGTCTCAAGTCCGTATTGGCAAACCATTTTACAAAGTTCTTGAACTCCCCTTTCATTAGCAGCAATTTGTGCCTTGAAATCAGCTATATTCTGGTCAATATTACGAGCAGGATAAGTATTATTTGAGAGGTGTTGTCTTACTGCGGGTTCTCGAAAATTTCCTTCTTCAACCAAGAGAAAATTATCAAAAAGAATTCCTTCCTCTTCTATTGTGGTACTGTGGGGAGGCATTGAACCGGGACTAATTCCACCGATATCAGCCTGATGTCCGCGAGAAGCGACGTAGAAAATAACTTGTTTTTTGTCTTCGTCAAAAACAGGGGTAATTGCAGTTACATCAGGAAGATGTGTCCCCCCATTATAAGGATTATTAGATAGATAAACGTTTCCTGGTTTTATGGTGTCGCCTTTAGCATTAATTAAACTGCGGACACTTTCACTCATTGAGCCTAAATGTACAGGGATGTGAGGAGCATTAGCGACTAATAATCCAGAAGCATCAAAAATAGCACAGGAGAAATCCAGCCTCTCTTTAATATTTACTGATGTTGCCGTATTTTGAAGAACAATACCCATTTGTTCGGCGATAAATTGATAGAGATTTTTGAATATTTCTAACCGAACGGCATCGGGTTGAGATGTTGTATACATTTTGAGGTTTTCTTTATATAGATGATTTCATAGCTAGATTTGCTCCCCCTTAAAAAGAGGGAAACCGGAATCAAAGTCCCCCAATTTATCGGTGAGCCACTGCGGTCTTGGGGTCTCCCCAAGTAGAGCAAGTGGCATGGATTTAGGGGGGATCTAAAACGTTTTGCTACCAATAAGAAGACTTTTCAAACATCCTCTAAGACTAATATTTGATTTTTGAAAAAGCTCCGTACATCTGAAGAGTGGGAAAATCAAAGGTAGTGTGTCGGATAAACTAGCAAATATAGCAGTTCTCGTTTATGTGAGGTACATCCGTAGGGGCACGGCATGCCGTGCCCCTACACCTTGGGATATAACGAGTTCCTGCCATGCTTGGATTATCATAGCTAATTCTGGCATTATTGCTGACACTACTCCCCAAACTCTTTATCTCCACGTACCAGCATTTGATAAGTTAGTACATAGTCTGAAACAATAGCAGTAAAAGTAGAGAGGGGATTACGTTGAGTCACAATCTAGATGTTATGGCCCCCCACGGTGGACAGTTGGTTAACCGTGTCGCCACACCAGAACAAAGAGCCGAGTTTCTCTCAAAAGCTGACTTTTTGCCGCGAGTGCAACTTGACGATCGCGCCGTTTCTGATGTAGAAATGATTGGGATCGGTGCTTTTAGTCCACTGACGGGTTTCATGAACCAAGAAGACTGCGATCGCACCGTTACAGAAATGCGACTAGCTAACGGTCTTGTGTGGTCAATTCCAATTACACTATCGGTAAGCGAAGAAGTAGCTGACCCGTTGCAGGAAGGCGGCTTAATCCGTCTGGATAACTCCAGAGGTGAGTTTATTGCAGTTTTACAACTCACGCAAAAATATCACTACGACAAAACCCGCGAAGCAATAAACGTTTACCGCACTGATGATGCCAAACATCCAGGTGTACAAGTACTCTATAGCCAAGGTAACGTACATCTTGCTGGCGATATTTGGCTACTGCAACGCGAACCTCATCCCCAGTTTCCCACCTACCAAATAGATCCAGCTGCCTCACGAGAGTTGTTTCGAGAAAATGGTTGGAAAACAATTGTCGGTTTCCAAACTCGCAACCCCATTCACCGCGCTCATGAGTATATCCAAAAGTGCGCCTTGGAAACAGTAGATGCGCTCTTTTTGCATCCATTAGTCGGAGCTACAAAAGATGATGACATTGCCGCCGACGTGCGGATGCGCTGCTATGAAATTTTGCTAGAACACTATTACCCCCATGATCGGGTGGTTTTGGCAATTAATCCCGCCGCAATGCGTTATGCTGGCCCTCGTGAAGCCATATTCCATGCTTTAGTCCGCAAAAACTACGGCTGTACTCACTTTATCGTCGGACGGGATCATGCTGGCGTTGGCGATTATTACGGTACTTATGATGCTCAGTACATTTTTGATGAGTTTGAGCCAACTGAATTGGGCATTGTGCCAATGAAATTTGAACACGCTTTCTACTGCACACGTACTAAGCAGATGGCAACATCTAAAACCAGTCCTAGCAAGCCAGAAGAACGCATTCACCTATCGGGGACAAAAGTCCGGGAAATGCTGCGGCGCGGTGAGTTACCCCCACCAGAATTTTCTCGTCCTGAAGTGGCGGCAGAGTTGGCGCGGGCAATGCAAATACAAATACCGGCTTAGGGCATTGGGCATTGGGCATGGGGCATTGGGCATGGGGCATGGCTATTTTCTCCTGTCCTCACTCGCAACTCTCAACTTATTCAAGCAAACAGTACAGACTGTACTTTACATTACAGACCTCAACCCTTTAAGCTGCTAGCTGATGGGCTGAGGAATGATAGCTAATTATGAAACGGCGCAGGTTTTTAAATAAAATTGGCTCAATACTCGCGGTATTGGGAGTGACTGAAGCTGAGTGGTTAACCTTGGGAAATCGCTATTACCAAGCTTTAGCACAACCGAGTTCGCGCAAGTTGGCATTGTTGATAGGCATTAATCAGTATCAAAAAAGTCCAGCCCTTAGCGGTTGTCTAACAGATGTAGAACTGCAAAAAGAACTTTTGATTTACCGCTTTGGTTTTCAAGCCTCAGATATCCTGACTTTAACTGAGGAACAAGCTACTAGAGAATTCATTGAAGGGGCTTTTTTGGATCATCTGGGTAAGCAAGCTAAACCTGATGATGTGGTTGTTTTCCACTTTAGCGGCTACGGCACCCGCGTCAAATTAGACACAGTACAGAATGCTCTAGTGCCAGCTAATGAAACTAATACTGCACAAGATGAGAAAATAGTCAACTATTTATTAGAAGAAACTCTACTGCTATTATTGCGATCGCTGCCCACAGACCGAGTAACAGCAGTATTAGATACTAGCTATTATGCTCCTAGCACAGTCTTAGGATTAAAAACTCGCACTCTTCAGGACTTAGTAGAGGCAAAGCTAGCAACAGAGGAACTCGACTTTCTCAAACAACTTAAAACTCAGAAGTTACTCAACACCCCTGTTGTCTTAGCAGCTACCTCAGACCCCAAGCAGTCGGCGAGGGAAGGACTATTTTCTGGTTTTAAAGCCGGGTTATTTACCTACGCTTTGACGCAGTATTTGTGGGAATCAACCCCAGCTACAAGAATTCAAGTCGCCGTTTCTCATGTAGAAAATTCTTTGTACAAATTGGGTAGCAAACAACAGCCAGCATTATTAAATAGTAATAAAAATCAACATAATGTAACATCTTTACTGCCAGACGGTTCAATTAGTGCAGAAGGTGCTGTAACAGTCATTGAAGAAGACAGCAAAACAGTCCACTTGTGGTTAGGAGGACTACCTCCAGAAGTACTAGAATACTACGGAGTTAATTCTCGACTCACCTTAGCAACCGGAGAAGAGTTAATATTGCGATCGCGTAGTGGATTAACAGCAAAAGCGCAAATCTCCAAAGTTGAAAGTGCAAGTTCTCTACAAGTCGGGCAACTCGTCCAAGAAGCAGTCAGAATTTTACCCCGGAATGTTGGTTTAACAATTGCTCTCGATACTGGACTAGAAAGAATTGAGCGGGTAGATGCTACAAGTGGCTTTGCTGCCTTTCCCCGTGTATCCACTGTAATAGCAGGAGAAAAACCAGCTGATTATTTATTTGCCAAGCTACAGCAAACACCTAGTCGCTATGGACTATTTGCTCTTGATGGTGAACTAATTCCCAATGCTGGCGGTGAAGTTGGGGAAGCGGTAAAAGTGGCAGTCCTGCGGTTAGCGCCGAAATTATCCACCCTGCTAGCAGCTAAGTTATGGCGACTCACAGAAAATGAGTGTTCTTCCCGCTTGGCAATCAAGGCAACTTTAGAAATAATTAGTGGCATCTCATCTCAGATGGTGATGCAACGTCAAACAGTTCGAGCTTTCAAAACTGAAACTTCTACCAGCAAGTCACTCCCCACTCCCCACTCCCCACTCAGCACTCAGCACTCAGCACTCAGCACTCCTACCGTGCCTATTGGTAGTCGAATGCAATATCGGGTGCAAAATCAGAGCGATCGCCCGGTATATTTAATATTGTTAGGATTAAAAAATAATCAAACAGCAGTTGTCTTCTACCTTTGGGAACCCCCCCAAGAGCCAAAAACTGCGGACACCAAACCTTTCCTCAAAGAAGTCGTCATTGCTCCAGGTGAAACCCTCACCCTACCCCAAACTAATGCCGCTTCTCAATGGGTGATTCCAGGGCCAGCCTTCTTTTATGAACAACAACTGATTTTTAGTACTGCCTCCTTGAGCGGAACTCTCGCAGTCTTGAACACTGAAAAGTATCCCGCAAATGACCAACCGATTAACCCATTGTCGAATCCCTTAGACGTTGCCCAAGCTTTGCTACAAGATTTGCATAATGCCAGCGCACCCAAAACTGAGATGAATGGCACATCTGCCGACTCATATATCTTGGATGTGAACAATTGGGCAAGTCTAAGCTTTAGTTTTCAGGTGGTGTAAAAGTGAAACGCAGGGCTATTTCATTCTCATCTAGCCCGCCTCAGAATGAATTCTGAGTCTATCGTCTAAAGACGACTGAGAAAAGGTTATAGTCCGTTTTAACGGACTTTAGCTATGAGCCTGGAACTTTAGTTCTGGGCGGTTTATGCCTAGAATGAAATAGCCCTGAACTAAATTAGTCTAAAGCTTTCTTGAGTTCATCCTTGATGTTTTCTACGGTGTGAGTAGCTTGGGCTTGGGCTTGCTTTGCTTGACCTTCAGCTTTATCTTGTGGATTGCCAGTTACTTCACCAACAACCTCTTGAATTTTTCCTTCAATATTTTTTGCAGTAGCTTCTACTCTTTTTTCGGCAGTCATGGTTTCTATTCCCACCTTGAGGTTAATTAAGCTATCAAACAGATTACCAGTAATGCTTTGTTTTTTACTTCTATCAATCGAGAGAATAATTTGGTAAATTATAGTAACTTAAGATAGATGTGAAATTCCATGTCACAAGGATATCTAGGACAATAGGTGAAAGCAATGCCTACGGTGGTCACTGAGCTATGTTGAAGGGTCGAAGTGGGGGCTTTGCCTACGCGCTTCAAATAAAGCCATCATATCTCGTAACTGAGGATTGGCACGAGAAGCTCCCGTCAACCCTTTGGCAATGATTAAGCCACAGTAGCCCTTAGTATTTTTACACCGCTGATTCCATTTTTTTCGGGCTTCTACATGAATAGGATCTTTATCTAAAAATTTACCGAATATGAACAATTCGCCATTTTGAGTTTGTAATAAACCTAGATCGTAGCGATCGCCATCAAGGGCATTATCATCTGGATTAAAGCAAATTGCTCTCAGTCCACCTGCGGCTTCAATCCTTTCAATTATAGTTTTAGCCTTCGGTCGGGAAGTTTGAATTAAAATCACCGGCAAACCATCACCCACTTGTTTGATTTCACCAGCCTTATGGTAGTTAACCCCCTTCCTGAAGTACTCCAACATTTTCCAAGACACTACACCGAAGCTGAGGAAGGAGTTTTCTGGTATCAAGTCATCTTGTAATGATTGTAACTTTGAGGAGCTAAGGTTTTCAATCTCTTGATCATCAACACCAAAGCCTGCCATTGCCTCTAATTCTGTTGCCAACTGCGGCATGGTAGAGACTGTCACAGCCACAGATTTAGCTGATTCTTCCGACTGCGGCAAAGAAATCCGATAGCGACGGTTAAAGGTAGGGAAGATATCCTCATGAAGTTGGCGACGGTGATCGCGAATAAAACGGCTCAGGCTTTCGATCGCAACGAAGGTTATAAGTGCTTCTTCGTCATACAAAACAGACCGTAGTCCTTCTAAGGGGTGAATATTACCGAAACCGGGGTCAATTTCTGATAATGGCAGATCCGCCAAATCACCTTCATCCTCATCTTCATCGGTTTCCTCAGCTCTCTCAAAAGTGAGAAACAGGCAATCTTGTTTGAGGAACGCTTCTTCTAAATGCTGCGTTGATTCTCCACCTCTTAAAACTGCGGCACGAAACTGTTTTAAAGACTCTTCGGAGCGATAAAATAAAATGCCATACTCTATTCCCAGCATTCCCATGACTGAGGCGTAGAGTGTGCCAACATCCCACTTATTAATCTCGATTGAGAAAATTTGCTGTTCTTCTAAAAATTCCCAAGGTGCTGTTTGCCAAATTACAAATGCTTTCTCTCGCAAAATTTGGGCATACCGTGGCGGTAAGTCGGGTATTTGACTATCGAGGAGATCGGCAAATCCCCGAAATAGTTCGTCAATTAAAGGCAGTTCTGGTGCATAGTTAATCGCAATATCCAAATCTTGCAGTATCCCCCGCAGGTAAAATTGAATCTCGCGGTCTTTGACTACAATTCTTTGGGGTCTGGCAGGTCTTGCCGGACTCTGGGGATGCTCCATTGCTTGCATTAAGGTGCGAACTATTGCTTCTGGCCCGATGTCTGAAGCTACTACGTCCATGCCTCGAACAACACCTTGAGAGTAATCTACCCAAAGAATGCATTCTCCCTTTACCTCTGAGTCTGAGTGTTGGTTTGGTGATGACAACGGACGGCGATCGCCCTCCCATACAGAAGGAATTTGAGTTAATTTCTGCAACCGACGACTGGTAGAGCGATTAAAATTTGTCATAGAGTAAGTTAATCAAAAGAAGCAATTTGGAAGTAAACTTTGGGGACATAGCTAGCCTCGGATTAAGTTTTTATGGCTGCACCTGAAGGCTGGTTGCTCCTCAGGCTTGAACTTTAAAAATACCGAATCTTTCAGGAGGCAGGAGGCTCCTAGCTTCTCTTATAAACACATTGAGTCTCTCAATTCTAGAATAAAAATCTTTGGCTGCTTTTTACCGAGTGTTTACAATTTGGCATCCAGTGTCATCTAAGCCGCTAGAATGAATATAAAAACACCAATGGCAACCCGGAGGCAATAATAAGCCTACACAGGGTAACGTTTACACTAATTAAGGAGTTGAAAAAGTAGATGACACAAGCAATTCAGGTTCAAGAACGCGGTATTTTGTTGAGCGAAGCAGCATTGCACCAGGTCAAATCCCTCCGGGACAGGCAAGGAACAGACTTCTGCTTACGGGTAGGAGTCCGTCAAGGTGGCTGCTCTGGGATGTCTTACATAATGGACTTTGAAGACACCAGCAAGATCACTGCTCATGATGAAGTTTTTGACTATGATGGCTTCAAAATTGTCAGCGATCGCAAGAGTTTATTATATCTCTACGGCTTAATGCTCGATTATAGCGATGCTATGATTGGCGGTGGCTTTCAATTTACTAACCCCAATGCTAACCAAACTTGCGGTTGCGGCAAGTCCTTTGGGGTGTAATATAGTCCTTTGTCATTTGTCCTTTGCAAATGACTAATGACCAATGACTAATGACCAATGACCAATGACTAATACAGTTGAATCCCTGTTTGATACAGGTTTAGAAGGCTATAAAGCCGGAGAATCAGTAGAATCTTTAATCCCTGTGTTTAAAGAAGTGTGCGATCGCGCTCCTAAAACTAGCGCAGCTTGGATTTGTTTAGCGTGGTTATATCTACTCGATAACAAACCCAATCTGGCTTACAAAGCTGCACAGAAGGCAGTGAAGTTAAATCCACAAGACCCACAGGCTAGAGTAAATCTCGCTTTAGCAATGCTGGAAACCGGTCAAAAAGGTTTGCGGGAACATATTGACATTGCACAACAGTTAATGTTTGTCAATGAAGAATGGAGTGACGAAATAAAAAATAGTATTGAAGATGGTTTAACTAGAAAACCAGATTGGCAGAGTTTGACGAAAGTCAGAAATTGGCTGTTTGAAGAATGAAGAGTTAGAAGACGCGATTAATCGCGTCTGTAACCCTCACTTCTAACTTACCCATCGCTTAGTTACTAATCCTAAAACTTTGTACGATTAGATGAAAGATAAATTGTTAAATTGGCTAAACATGGTTTTAGTCGCAGATGTTTTTTTAGTTTTGTTTGGCTTTGGTTGGTTAGCGATCGCTGCGATCGGTGAGGCGGCAGGAGTAAACCTGGGTTTGGATTTGTGGCATCAACTGTGGCAACCCTTATTTAACCCAGCGATCGGCATCCTCATGGGCGGTGCCATTCTCAGCGGTATCATCAGTTGGGTTTCCAGAAAATTTCTCTCCAATCAATAGCGCAGCAGGAGAGCATGAGATAGCATTATGAGACGATTTTCATTCAGTCTTCCCATTTTGAGCAATTCGACTGCCTTGTAGACTCGGTGATCCACAGACTACGACGATTTGACACAGATTAGTCAGAATTTGCTTGACTGAGATTAGGATAAAATGAAAATCCACTTTCAAAAAAAATTCCAAAAAGTAACTTTTATGAATAACTTTTTAGAGGAATTAGGATAAATTAAGGTATAGATATAACCAGTACAGCAATCAACGCTCTCTAGCGTCTTGGAAGAGGTATCAGAATGGTAGGGTCTGTAAAATTAAAAACAATACCTTCACTTACTTCACTTAGTCCCCAACCTGAAACATTTGTAACATTGTTGCATGGAATCTCGAAGCAAAGAATCGCTAATGAAACCACACCTTTAAAATCAAGTAAACTAATTGAAGCAATTGAATCTGTCACACAAAGAGTTTCTGAACTAGAAGGAGTAGAGGGAGTACGACATACTTTCAATGGAGGAGATATTCACAGAGTGACATTTCAAATAAAAAACAATTGTGAATCTTCAGAATCACTATGGAAAGTAGCCCAGTCTTTGATTGTTGAAACTTGTATGAATTTAAGAGATGCCACAAAAGAAAGATGGTATTTCTACACAGAATTAGTAGAAGACTTCAACAAAAACATATTTGATTTCTAGTGTGGCAAAACCTTCTACTGAAATTTATACTGAACAAGCCCAGCTTAACGAAAAAGCCGCTACCAATGCAGCCCAGTCAGGAGATAATGACTGGGCTGTTACAATATGCTTCTACTCTGCGATTCATTATGTAAAAGCTTACGCTAGTTATAAGCAAGAGGACATTTATCAACTTTATTTTAATCAAAACAAACCAAATACAGAACATGGGCGTATCTTGGATTATGTTTACGATATTAGTTACAGCAACGATAATGATAGGGGTTTATCATTTAGTGCATACGAAACACTTTTTCATGCAAGCATGAAATCTCGATATTTAAAAGGAATAAGAACTACCGCAAGACAGTGTTTTAATATAAATATAGATCAATATTTTGAAAAGTTAGCAACAGTTAAAAAGCTTTTTAAAATTAATAACAACCCAATACCTCATCCCGCTACACAGCGACCTGCTCCTAAACCAGGCTCATAATCTCTACTAAGGATTGAAACGATTTTCCCATACCGAACAGAAGTCATCTACAATTAGCGAAATTTAATTTTAACAATGTGCTGTGGAGTTTTTCGATTTGTGGGGAGGCGGTGCGATCGCACTTGCAGATAAATTAAAGAGAGTAGCAAACTACTCTTGTTATTTTATGCTGGAATCATTTCCCCCACTCCCCACTCCCTTTTAGTTAAGAATTTGGGTTAATGCTGATTGTAAATTAGGATATTTGTACTCAAAGCCTGTTTCCACGGTGCGCTTTGGGATGACTTGCTGACCTTCTAAAACTACTATAGCCCCATCTCCTAAAAGAGCCTCGATCGCAAAAGCTGGAACGGGCAACCAAGAAGGGCGATTCATCACTTGCCCTAAAGTTTGGCTTAAATCTGCCATGCGAACTGCTTTAGGCGCAGTAGCATTATATACACCATCTATTTCCGGTTTAGTTAAAGCTTGCACTATCAAGTTAACTAAGTCGTCTACATGAATCCAAGAGAACCACTGCCGACCACTACCAATAGGCCCACCGGCGAAGAGTTGGAAAGGCAGAATCATTTTATTTAAGGCACCACCATTGCCCAGAACAACGCCCAAACGCAGAATTACCAGCCGCACACCAGCATCTTTTACCTTTCTAGCTTCTGCTTCCCAGGCTTGACAGACTTGGGCGAGAAAATCGTTACCAGATAGACTTGTTTCATCAAAGGTAGCTGTTTCACTGGTGCCGTAGTAGCCTATAGCTGAAGCGTTAAGTAACACACTTGGCTTTGGGTTAGCCTTAGCTATTGCTTCAACTATTTTTTGTGTACCTAGCTTCCGGCTATTGAGGATTTCTTGCTTGCGTTCTGGTGTCCAACGTCCTTCACCAATGGGTTCTCCTGCTAGATGAACTACGCCATCACAACCAGCGATCGCACTTTGCCAAGAACCGGATACAGTTGGTGTATAGGCAACAATTTCTAGATTGGGGAAAGCCTCAGATGGAAAAACCTTTTGAGCAAAGGTGGTGTTCCGAGTTAACACAAGTATTCTATGATTTTCCCCATGTAGTCGTTGTACCAAACGACTACCCACAAATCCTGTTGCCCCAGTAATTGCTACTTTCATTTTTGATCTCCGCCAAACCTTTATTGTAAATTTTTTTATCAAACTTTCAGATTACGGCATCTTTTTTATAGATCAATACGCTTGGGTTAAAATCCCCCCGCCTCCGGCAACCCCCTTTTTAAGGAGGTAGAAGAGATGTTAGCCCCCCTTTTGAAGGGGAGCCAGTGCGTTGGGCGGCTCCGCCGACTTGTACCCCTGCGGGGAAGCAAGCTACGCGCAGCGTCTCCGGCAAGGAGAAGCACCTGGCGTGGGTTGGGGGGATCTCCGAACACTAAATATCACTAACCCAAGCGTATTGCCTTATAGATAGTAGGAGAGATGTGACTGTATATCTTGTACTGCTTGCTCTCAAAACTCAAAAACTTTGTTTTTTAAATGACTTTCCGTTTATGTGCTTCAGTATTATAGGATGGACGGAGTGTTGTAAGGCGTGGGGCTATTATGGCTCGCTATACCTGTTCATTTATTGTTTCTGTTGCTAGTGAACATCTTCAGGCGTTACTTGTAGAACTTCTACAGGATTGTCAATTGGATATTCAATACCATACAGCCGATTACATAATTGCTCGTGAGGTTCCAGGTCATGTTTCTTTTCCCAAATTAATCACCGTGGAAGTACTGCTTGATAAATCAAAATCTACCGAAACAGAAACCCGGATGAGTATTGTGATTAAAAATGAAGAACTACCACTCCAACTAGATAACTATTGCCGACAAATGTTTGAATTCATCAAACAGGCAATAGAAAGTAGCCGCCATTGGCATTTGATTGAAAGTCTTGCAGGATAGCTTTGCTGCTTGTGTTGGATGCTCCCACGGTTTGAAGCCGTGGGATTCTCGGACTATATAATGGGCTTTTTACTTTATTAATAGTTGTAATTCAGTCTGTTACATCCTCTAAATCCTCAGCCATACCGGGGTTTATTAGTGTAATGTCGTACTCACTTGAATCCGTTTGAGACAAACGCTGAGTATTTCTTAAAAGGTAATAAATCGCACGTACTTGAGGACCAAAAACGATCTCGTCTTCATTTTTTAGATCGTGAGCTGGGATCTTGCGCCCATTAATCATTAAACCGTTGGAACTAGGCTTCCCTTTGGCATCGCCATCGACAATCCGGTAATAGTAGCTATGACTATTATGCCCTCGTGGCAATCTCACTAATGTAGCATGGCGGCGAGAGACAAACTGCGACATCAAACGGATATTACATTCGCGGTCTCTACCAATAGAGTAGACGGGATGCTCTAGAGAAAATTCTTTGCGACCTTGATCGTCTTCAAGAATCAGTAGATGGTTTTCATTGGTTTCTGCTGCCATTGACAAATCGTTGCTAAAATCGGTTGAACTGTGATTAATCAAGATTTGTTTAGTATCGTATCTTGCCATTTTCGCGCAATATAGGCTGTGATGCTGATCTAAATAAGCGTTAAAGTTGCATAATACCTTGAAAGAGTAGAACATGGCCGTTCTACCCCAGTAGCTATGGTAAGCTTGGTAAATGTCTCAACAGGCTTTGTGATCTGTGTAAAACCTAAAAACCATTTTACGGATGATGAGCCAACCGCCGTAATAATATTGAGTTTGTAACAACGCTAACAGAGCTAAAAGCCATTAAGGCGGCAGCACCAGAAGGGTTAAGAACAAAACCCAAACTAGGGAACAAAACACCTGCTGCTAAAGGAATGCCAACTGTATTATATGCAAAAGCCCAGAATAAATTCTGGCGGATTTTATTGAAAGTAGCGCGACTCAGCTGAATAGATTCGACGACATCGTTTAAGCGATCGCGCATTAGGACAATTTCAGCAGTTTCCATCGCCACATCTGTCCCGGAGTGTAAAGCAATTCCTACATCCGCTTGGGATAAAGCGGGAGCATCGTTGATTCCATCTCCTACCATTGCGACTATCGAGTGGGGAGTGCTGAGTGCTGAGTGGGGAGTTTTCTTTGTCCCCTTGTCTCTTTGTCCCCCTTGTCCCCTTGTTCCTTCTAACTGGAGAGACTGTATTGCAGCCGCCTTTTTCGCTGGGGGAACACCTGCTATTACATCAGCGCTGTCCAATCCTAGTTGTTTGGCGATCGCGCTAGCTGCCTCTGGGCGATCGCCACTCAGCAAGATTACCCGTAAGCCCATCTGACGCAATTTGTCTACAGTGGATCGGGCATCTGGTCTGAGGGTATCAGAAACAGCAATTAGCCCCGCTAAAATTCCCCCAACTGCAACGCAAACGACTGTTTTACCATCTGTTGCCAAATCTTGTGCTAACTGTTGTGCAGTTTCACTAATGGCAATGCCGTGCCAATTCAACCATTCCCAGTTACCCAACAGCACAACTGTACCCTCTACCACAGCAGACACCCCTAGCCCTGGTTCGGTGTGAAAGTCCACAGCCTCTAAAATAGATAACTTTTGCCGCTGTGCTTCTTGCTGAATCGCTCTTGCTAGTGGGTGGTGAGTACCGCTTTCTACGGCTGCTGCTAGTTGGATTAGGGAGTAGGGAATCTCAGTAGCCATTTCTGAAATTAACAGGCAATCTGTGACAATGGGATTACCCGTGGTCAGAGTGCCGGTTTTATCGAAAACTACAGTATCTAGTTGATGTACTTTTTCTAAAACGTCGCCGCCTTTGATTAACAGACCCCGTTCTGCGCCCATAGCAGTCCCGACAAGAATGGCTGTTGGTGTAGCAAGTCCCAAAGCACAGGGACAGGCGACTACCATAACTGCGATCGCTAGTTTTAAGCTGATTAATAGGGGGGAGTGCTGGGCTTCATGTGTAGCGTGGCTCATCATTTCCATACCACCAGACATGGTGATATCAGTCCAGATGTGAGTGCCGAAAAAGTACCAAAAGATAAAAGTCAATACTGATGCTGTCAGCACACCGTAGGTAAAGTAACCAGCGACTGTATCTGCTAATTTCTGTACCGGGGCTTTCCGAGTTTGGGCGGCTTCTACTAAAGCGACAATTTGAGCTAGAGTTGTATCACTTCCAATACGGGTTGTCTGAATAGCGATCGCACCTGACAGATTTAGCGTCCCTCCTGTTACAATATCTCCCGGTTGCTTGATTACCGGCACGGCTTCCCCAGTCAGCATTGACTCATTCACCGTTGTTTGACCAGCCACCACTTCACCATCCACAGGGATTTTATCACCTGGCAGCACTTGTAACCATTCACCAACACGCACCTGTTCGGCAGGAATCTCTACACTAGATCCCACTCCTCCTTTCTCCGGGTTGGCAATCAATCGTGCTATCTGTGGCTGGAGTGCTAGCAATTTCCTAAATGCGGCGGCGGCGCGACCTCTAGCTTGTTGCTCTAATGTCCTTCCCAAAAGAATAAAGCCCAGCATCATTACTGGTTCGTCAAAAAAGCACTCCCAACCCATTTTGGGAAAAAGTAGCGCTACTAAACTAGCAATGTAGGCTGTCAGCGTTCCTAATCCCACTAGGGTATTCATGTTGGGTGCATTTCGCCGCCAGCCCAGCCAGCCATCTACTAAAATCGGGCGACCGGGAATTAATAGCGCCACTGTTGCCAGTCCACAGTGGAACCAGATGTTATTTAACACTGGCAGCACTGAGCTACCAAGATTACCAAAATGTCCACTTCCTGACAATACTAGCAACACCGCAGCGATCGCCAACTGCCTGAGTGAAGAGTGCATTTCTCGGCGTTGTCGTTCTGCTGGGTCTGACAAGGTAGATGTCTCACCTGCTACTATGCCACCAGCCTTTCGGTGTTGAGTCGGGAATCCAACGGCTGTTAAGCGCTGTGCTAGTGCATCTACATCTACCGCACCCATTTCTGACTCTACAACTGCTACCTCAGTGGCCAGGTTGACACAGGCGCTTTTGACTCCTGGATATTGGGTTAGCTGTCGCTCTACTGCGTTCACACACCCAGCACACTTCATGCCCCCAACATCTAGAATAATTTTTTCTAAGATTGGGGCAAGTTCTGGGGCTAGCTGAGTTTTCGGGACAAGTTGCATGGCAAGTGTTTAGATTCGCTACAGAAATTCAACGCCTGACTAAAAGCGTCTCTAATTTGAGCGTAGACGAAATATCGGACTACGACCGAATGTCAACCATATTAAAATTATTAATTTTTCATACTTCGCTGTGGGTCAACGTTGGTTCCAATGGCGGTAAGTTACATAAATAATAGCTCCAACCTGCATTGGCATGAGGACAATTAGGCTTTTCCAAAAATTGTGAATTTCTAAATTAGACATGGCGCTGAAATAACCAAAGCCCAACAACAAGAAGATCATCCAGACCAGATGTTTACTTTTGATAGTTAGCATAGCAGTAGGATTGAGAATTTTTTAGCAAAAATACTTAGAAATTCTGTATAAAATACACGGTAACTTCAATTAATAGTTACTCAAAAAAGAAGTTTACCCAAGGGGGAGTTAATAAAAGAAAGATACATTTCTCCAGTTTGTGATAGCTCATACAGGCGGAGAATATAATAGGTCAAAACTGCAAATAGCCCTACAATTTGTAACTTTCTTTGTTTTACTGGATGACAATAAAATGCTGTAATTTGACATTTGGTGAGTAGTTCCAGAGTAATATGAACTGCCACAATCACAAAACTAGCAAATAAAAGTGGGCCGAATAAATTTTCTGCCACTGCTTGAACTAAATTTCCTTGGGCAATAGCCATGAAGGAACGAGTCATGCCACAAGTTGGACATGGAATTCCAGTCAAATGCCGGATTGGGCAAACTAAAAATCCTACTCTATGACCTTGGTGATAAAAATAAGTACCAAGTAGGGGTGTACAGGAAAATCCAAGTAAACCCCAGCGAACTAATTTACCGTGGGATGACAAAGGATAAGAAGATAATTCAAACATCAATGCACATTAAATTAAAACGGCTAACAAAACTTCAGAGGCAGCCAATCAAAACCAGCCTTTCTTCTCAACGATGTAAGCATTGAGGAATTCTTCATCAGTCTTGGTTAAGTAGATGATACCTTCAACCAAACCGATAATCCCCATTACTGCCCCACCAAAACCACAGGTGAGTAAGGTAACAAGCAACATAATCAGACCTTCAGTAGTGTAACCAAGAATAAACTTGTGAATACCTAAGGCTCCTAACAAGACCGCGCAGATACCAGCTGCAATTTTTTTGCTGCTAGTATCACTGGGGTTGATATTAGACATTATGAGTGATACTCCTCAACTATAAATTACATCCTCAATTTTAATGTAATTATTTTTACTTGGCATCTGTATATCTTTCACAGTTAGGACTTACGCATTGACAAGAAATACCAAATATGAATATGGTTAAAAGCTACGTCTTTCGTAGGGGTTTAGCATTGCTAAACCCCTACAGCGTGGTCTATTTACGATCATAAAGATAATTAATAAAAGCCTGAAACGAG
>JBBSCU010000095.1:0-17184 GCA_038249935.1 Chroococcales cyanobacterium | reverse complement strand
TTACCATGTTTTACTGTGGCGTAAACACCACAGCTAGCTTTCATCCCTTGCCTAAAGTACGAAATACGCAACTGAGTTCGGAGGCGGAGTGTCTCCGACTCCGCGCTGTTTCTCAAGGGTTTTCAGCATTTTCCTTATAAAAAAATCCCGTTGTCGTCACTGGTAACAACGGGAGTAAATAAGATTTTTAATAAACTACCGGTAGGCTACTTGTGGCCCTGCCCAAATTTCTGTAATCTTTTTACCAAAAGTAATCGGCTGATCGTCGTCTGTTGTCGTTACAGTTTTGCCATCATTCGCAACTTGCATTAGCGGCCAGTTTTCTTCACCCAATTCACCCGCACGAAATAGCGCATGATCCGGTTGGATTTTACTCCAACCTAACAATACGGCAATTTTTTCATGTTCTTCTTCATTAGCCGGAGCAACTGTGTTAACATGATTTTTTTGCCGATCCCAAATCACTGCACTATCCGTAGAATCGCCTGTATTAAATATACCTTCAAACTTGCGTGCTAAGAAGCGATCGCCTTTTTCTGACCAGCTAACTGGAACTAATACCCCTATCTGACCGTTCGTATCAGTTTCTTCTGGAAATGCCGCCTTTACAGCCTTTACCTTTAATAGAGGATCGCTAACAGGACTAGTCGAAGCCATCACCCACAACTTCTTGGTTTGCATATCTTGGACAAACAGAACGCTGGTGACACGGCTGTTGTACATTTCCGGTTTTACCTCTAGTTGTACCCGGCTATAAACAGCATATTTACCATCTGGAGAAACCACAGGTACGCTGCGATAGTGACGCACTCCAGAACCACCATTTGAACCAATTGCCTCTTGAGTAGCTGTAATCCATTTCCAAGGAATAGGATGAGGACTGCCTATGGGATCTATTTGTTCTATTTGGGGTTCATCATGTGGTTCAGTAACACGTATTTCCGTCGTTGTGGTTGGTTGTGATTCTCTAAGAGTTGGTGCTACTTGAGTTGCTGTCAATGATTCAGTAAAAGACTTTTCTGTAGAGAGATAATTTTCTTGTTCTCTCAAAGACTTGATGTTAGCAGCTTTGAGTTTTCGGATTAAATTAAGTTGACTAACAGGAATATCTGTTAATGGTGCGAGTTCAACTGCTGCCAAAGGATCAGGAACAGTTAAATCACTGTTTGACACAGAACTATCTGCTTGATCCCAAGACTCAATTTTATCCGCTGGTAATACTTGCGGTTCCTGGACAGCAGCACTTTGTATTGGCACAGAGTCAAATTTTTCTATGAACGAGTTGATTTGATCTGCTTTTAATATTTCAGTTATCTCAGGTTCCCCAACTACGGCTATTTCCTTTGATAGAGAGTCAGACTCTCCAGTAATGGAAGTTAGTTTAGCTACTTCGGATTTTACTGGATTCGAGTGACCCGATGCCCCTAACAAGGGTGCGATCAGTATCACAACGACCACGTAATTGAGAAATGGTTGTGTGCGGAACCATCCTGACAGCAAAAGGGGTTTAAGCATTTGTAGACTCTCTAGAGGGGGCGATCGCTATGTGAGAAGCAATACCTATGCAGGAAGGGGGCAGGCAGTATTATATGTATAACAAGAAACTAAAAGCTTTGACGAAACAAGTTGTTCAAAGTTCGCAGAGTTTTACAAAAATTTAGTATCCTTGTCTACACCTTTTCTTACTCAGGTACTGAATATTTTTTTGCAAAAATATGCGAGTATAGTAAATATGCTGAGAACTCAGTAATTACTACACAATATAATCTTGCTGTTGCTATATCCAATCACACCAAAAACAGGTATTGGTCAATGGATCTTCAGGGTATAGTTTAGGCAATAACGCTAGAAACCAAGAGTAAGATTGCTTGGCTATTGGGGATCGTACTAGCGATCGCTAGTACACAACAAACAAGCCAGGTTACATATTATGTATAACAGCGCAAACCCTGATAATTGTAAACGTGAGGCGTTACGTGAATCAGCTGGGAAAGCCGGCGCATAACACATCATACTCAGAAAATCCTGCTGTCAGCAACCCCAAGTGAGAAATTGCAATCTAAACTACAAAAATAGCTAGAAGACGCAATTCTTTTTTAGAAACCCAATTGCATTTAACGCAAATTTGGTGACACTGATCAGTAAAAAAACAAATTTTACTAGGTAGATGCTCTAGCGGCTGGTGACGAGACACCACTAAACGATTAGCCTCGCTAGAGGAAGATGCAGTTGATACTAGCTATTAAGATTGATCAACTTAACTATTAAGTTAATCAAGCAGCCTTTGGTTTCACCAACACGAAAATATTGTACCACCAAACAGCCGATATAATTAACCGCAAATCAATCTATTTTGCAACTGCCGTCCAGAATCCAGGAGCTTGGTAAATTCTATTTCAATATGCAAGTTAACGCGATGTGCAACTTATTCTTGGAACCCCACTTCCATTCCTCTCCCCCAAAGGGAGAGAGGCTTTGATTCTTGCTCCCCTTCCCTCGCTCTTAAGGGGCTGGGGGTTAGGTTTGAAATCAAGTCGCACACGGCGCAAGTTAATATATTGTCAGTTATGAAAGGCGCACTTACCATTAATTAATGACTAACAACTAAATTATTAATGAAAATTGTATTCTTTGGTACACCAGAGTTTGCCGTCCCCACGTTGGAAAAGTTATTGAATCATTCAGAATTTGAGGTTTTGGCAGTTGTCACCCAACCAGATAAACGCCGGGAACGCGGAAATAAACTCACCCCTTCACCTGTAAAAGCGATCGCAACTGCTCACAATTTACCAGTATGGCAACCCGAACGGGTGAAAAAAGACACGCAAACTTTAAACCAACTCAAACAATCAGACGCAGATGTGTTTGTTGTTGTCGCTTATGGACAGATTTTATCGTCAAAAATCCTAAATATGCCAAAGTTGGGCTGCATTAATGTACATGGCTCGATTTTACCCAAATATCGGGGTGCAGCGCCGATTCAGTGGTGTTTGTATAACGGTGAAAGAGAAACGGGGATCACGACTATGTTAATGGATGTGGGGATGGATACCGGCGCAATGCTACAAACAGCTACTACACCGATTGAATTACTGGATAATGCCCAAGATTTAGCTGAAAGACTAGCTGCCATCGGTGGGGATTTGTTGGTGGAAACTCTGTTAAAGTTGGAACGCCAGGAAATTCAACCAATTCCCCAAGATAATTTAGCGGCTACTTATGCTCCTCTGATTCAAAAACAAGATTATGGTTTGGATTGGTCAAAAAGTGCTGTTCAATTACACAATCAAATCAGAGGCTTTTATCCTAACTGCACGGCTACCTTTCGTCACAACCTGCTGAAAATCACCGCTTCTGCTCCCCTTGGTGCTGTGAGCGATCGCAATCTACCACCAGAATTACAAGAATTAGAGCATAAATTGCCTAATTTGTCAAATGTATCAGACAGACCAGGAGTTGTAGTGAGCATTGTCAAAGGAATTGGAGCGATCGTCCAAACTGGGGAAGGTTTGTTGCTGTTGCGAGAGGTTCAGCTGGCTGGTAAACGTCCCCAGTCGGGATGGGATTTTGTTAATGGTACCCGCTTAACTGTAGGAGAAGTTTTTAGTGCGGGGATCTGAGGGAGAATAACTCCTGTACAGGAGAGACGCGATTAATCCCGTCTCTTTTCATAAAAGCGGCAAGATTTGCAAGGGCCATCGGGGTTGACTGCACAACGAATAATTTCTGAATGAGCATTGTAACAGCAGGTGGCATCACCGATTACCCAACGTCCGGCTACCAAAGTTTTCTCAGATGGTCGTTTAGCAGACTGTACGTAAATAGCAATATTATGTAAGTGGTAGCGCCCTGCTTTAAGTTGGTATCTATGGCGGCGCTCTAAAACCGCGTAGGTTTTACCTTGAAAATCGAGATAGTTTCCGGGTTGGGGTGTCCAATCAAGTTGTACTTTGCCGAGAGACTCACGCGGATGCGTCAGAATCACCTCGGTTTGTAAAGAGTCTGGCTCCATAAGCTTATGTGATTTGATTTACGTTATAAGGATGGTATCTTAATAGCTTTCTTTAGCTTACCGAATTTAGATTACAATTATTGACAATCCCCTGTGCCCTTACGGATTACGGCAGCCAAAAGTTAGGTAAGATAGATTTGCCTAAGTCGCGCAAAGTTCGGTTGAGCGATCGCGCCACTTGTATATGCACTTCATCTTCTTCTACAGCTAAAATCTCAGATGGCTGTCCTTCTCCCAAATAAGCCACCACCAAATTCGCCGCCTCTAAACCAGTAACATAAGCCTTTTCCTGTGACCAGGAACCATGACGGTTCACAATCCAATCCCCACTCATAAACACATTCTCAAAACTTGTCTTAGCGGGCAACATATAACGATAGCTACCAGGTGCAAAGTGAGTCACCGCCTGAGGTAGCCGAATTACACTACTATCAATTATTTTTGCCTCTCGAAACGCTGGCACACAAGTTGTTAAATAACCCTGAACTATTGGTAAAATCTCCTCATCGCTCAAACTGAGAAACTGATTCGCGTGATAGAAATCAGCTTCAATCACTGTTCCCGGCTCATCCCGATATTCATCATGGAGAGCATTCAAATCAAAAAACGTCCAACCTGTAGTTGCGTCGAATCCAAAGCAAGCATTAGAAGGACGAGGAATATCAATTTTGCGATCGAACCATAGTCGTGTTGCTAAAACATCAATTGCTCCTAAATTGCTCAAATTACGGAATTCTTCACGGCTTTGTAAACTAGGGCTAGTTGAAACAATTTTCTTCATCCCCGTGATTCCAACCGCAAAAATCACGGCATCTGCTTCAATTATTTCATCACCACAAACCACACCCTTTGCTCGATGATTACTATCAACAATTAAGTCTGTAACTCGGCGCTTAGGCAACACTTGCGCCCCAGCTTTTTCGATACGTTCCACCCAAGGACGAAATATCTTTTCGCCCACAGTTCCCCGACACCAAACTACATCAAAATCAGATTGATGAGCCAGAATAAAAAAGTAAAGCATCCCTAAAGTTGCTGCGGCTGAACATTGTTCACCAGGGGCAAATAAGCCCACCAATAACATTGGTTCAAAAGCCTCGCGGTAAAGTCGTGCAGAAACGTTAAAGTCTTTGAACAATTCACGGGCAGTTGCAAAGTCATAGCGCCGCCAAGCTGCATCGGAATTGTCAAAATCAACCACAGCATAAAGTAAAGGTAATGCACTGAGACGGTCAATTAGTGGCAGCCGCTTAAATTGAGTGTAGAGAAAAGTTCCCAGTGGCGAGGGAAGTCGCGGTAATTCTTGAAAAATCGGTGATTCAACTTCCAAACCTGCTGGCGAATATTGCGAAGAACGAGTCCAAGTAGTAAAAGGATTAATTTCTAATTCATTAATTAAGGAAAAAATATTTTTATAAGGATACCAGAAGCCATGAATGCCCGCTTCAACAGATTTTCCGGCTGCTGTTTGCCAACCTGCCACCAGTCCACCGGGATAGGAACCTGCTTCTAAAAGTGTCACATCATAGCCTTGTTTTGCCAAATGGTAGGTTGCTCCTAAACCAGCCCAACCTCCACCTACAACTACCACCCGTTTTTGTTGCGACCCTGCTACCATCACAGCCTCCAATTGTTGTAGTCCATCAACTAATGTATACGAACTTGTGTTGCGATCGCATGACAGGTCGTTATTGTAGCGGTTTTCCCTTGGATACAATAAGCACAGATGTGTTACCCTACCAACTATATTTCATCGAATTGAAACAGCTATAGACTTTGAAAAAAGATTAAGGGAAGCAGCTCCGTAAAAATCCCTTGCGGTTAATGCTGAGTTAAGAGTATAACAGAAAACAGGCTCAACTATTCATGGGGAATAATCCTAATGACTCAATTAGCAAATGCAAAATTCAGTCTTAATGACTTTGAATTACGAGATGGTATTTATTTTCCTAGCGACTATGAACAATTGAATAATACTCAACATAAAAAAACATGGGACGCAATTGGTAAGACATACTACGGTTCTCAAAAAATTGAAACAATTGCAGATACATCGCCCATCAAACAAGATTACACTCTGCTAACTGGTACACCTGGAGGTACTTGGAATAAATTTCCGTTGAATAAATCTGTTGGTTCTATTCTGGAGATTGGTTCTGGTTATGGTCGCGCACCTTTACATCTTTCTAAAGCGAAAAATCTGAGATGCGAGAAATATTATGGGATTGATATTTCTGAACCTTTATTGCGGCGGTTAATCAAGGTTAAACAAGAATACAATTTTTTTCCAGAAGCTGAATTTAACTTGATTTGCACTTCTGCTGAAATATTGCCTTTAGAAGATAATTCTATAGATTTGGTAATTTCTAACTGTGTTTTTATGCATATACCAGATGCACAATTAAGAAACTTGTTAGCTGACATATCTCGCGTACTCAAACCCGGCGGAATTTTCGTTTTTAATCATTCCTTTCACAACAAGTCTTGTCCTTCTCATATTATCCATAATTTTATCAGAAGGCTGAACCCATTTGTGAGGAATCCAGTTTATCTCAAGCAATATTCTTCTGCTGAAATCAATGAAATGTTAGCAACTGCTGGAATGAAAACGAAGTGTCCACAATACATTGTTGAACCAACAGAAGAATATGCAATTTTACCGGAAACTATTAAAGGAATTCCAGTGCCCTTTGCTAATGCTATTAATAGAAGTCTCAAGCCATCAGGTAGTTTAAAAGAAACTTTGGCTTATGGTTTTAGTGCCTACAGCAGTCAACTAGACTAATTAAGAAATTATCTTGTTGTCACTAGTTAAAATATATAGCAATCTTATTTTATTGGTGAGAATTGCCATCTGAATATCCCCGACTTCTTTGAGAAGTCAGGGATCTTGTTTCTCAAGAATGATTCAGATTGCTATAGCGTTTTTCAAATGAACAGAATACAAAGAATCTCCAGAAGCACAACATTGTTGTGCTTTTGTTTTAGCAATAAATGCTTATGAACTGTGTTCACAACGCCAGATGAACAATACATTAATTAGACGATAAAGGCTGAAATAGCAAACACGTTCGTAGTATCTTGCACAACAGCAATTAGATCATTATTTCTGTAGATGAGGGTATCCAATGCTGCGGTACCGCCGAAGTTAGAGTTTTTTTGGAGAGTGTAGTTATTGATACTACCACCAACTCTAATTTTGTCGCCTTCCGACGACTTGAAGTCTGTAATGATGGCATATCCACTGCCCAAATAGTCAATGTTGGTAAAAGACCCGTTGTAACCAAGGCTAAATGTGTCTGCTCCCGTACCGCCAGTATATCTGTCGATTTCGCCACTACTACCGCCGTAGCCGCTAAGGAAATCATTGCCTGTACCACCAATCATTGTGTCATTTCCACGTCCCCCATAGAGGAGATCGTTACCACTTTCACCATTCAGGTAGTCATTACCACTACCATCGGTGATTTCGTCGCCGAAGAGTACATCACCACCCGCTCCACCGTAGAGTGAGTCATTACCAGTGCCACCGATTAGGTTGTCAACGCCATCACCACCGTAGATATAATCGTTACCGCCTTTACCTTCAAGGTAATCGTTTCCTCCCAAGCCACTCAGATAGTTTGAGTAATCATTTCCTGTAATCTCATTGTTGAGGTTGTTGCCAAAGCCATAGTAAGCAGCAGTGGAGTAAAACAATGTCAAATTTTCTAGGTTTGCCCCTAGAGTGTAGCTAGCGTAGGATAAAACTGTATCAGTACCCTGATTACTATATTCAGTAATGGTGTCAGCCGTATCCCCTGAAGATGCGATGAGGTAGGTATCATTGCCTGTTCCACCAAGTAAAATATCGGTGCCTGCTCCACCCCATATAAAGTCATCGCCTGCTTCACCAAAAATAACATCATTACCGTTCTCACCGTAGAGAGTATCTTTGCCAGCGCGACCCAGAATGGTATCGTTACCGTTACCGCCAAGAACCAAGTCATTTCCCTCACCAGCATCGATAATGTCGTTTCCGCCTCTACCAGAAATGGTATCGTTGCCTGCAAAGCCAAAAATGGAGATATCAGCGGCTTCAGTGCCGTTTATATTGTCATTGCCAGAAGTGCCGTAGATAGCCATAAATAATGTCCTCTTGTGATTTTTCTTAGGATTTAGGCAAGTATCATATTTTGTTCGTAGAGGTTATCCAGAGCGGAGTCTTTACCTCCGATCTAGAACCCATAACGAACATACATTTACTAGGTGCGTAAGTCCTAATATATTCTCCAATATTAATATTGTATTTTTCGGATTTCCTTCATTGTTTGTTAGGTAATTTTTTGTTAGGTAATTTACCAACTTTTGCCAAATTTTTAAGATTAAAGTTGGTAAATTAGGGATTAGTTAAGCTAATTCTTCCCCACGCAACTATGCCGTTGGATTTGTCACCCCTTTGGATATCACTCAAAACTTCATTACTTGCTACATTTATCACATTCTTCTTGGGTATCGCTGCTGCCTACTGGATGTTGGGATATCGTGGCAAAGGCAAATCGTTGATTGAGGGTATCTTTATTGCGCCTCTGATTTTACCGCCTACTGTTGTCGGTTTTTTGTTGCTGCTATTTTTTGGGAAAAATGGGCCTGTAGGGAAACTCATGGAGGCTTTTGACTTCACCATCGTTTTTACTTGGTATGGCGCTGCGATCGCAGCCACAGTAGTTTCTTTCCCTTTGATGTATAAAACTGCACTGGGAGCCTTTGAACAAATAGATGGTAATCTGTTGCGAGTAGCTAGAACCCTTGGCGCAACTGAAGCCACAATATTTTGGCGCATCAGTTTCCCTTTAGCGCTACCTGGTATTGTAGCGGCGACAATGCTCGCTTTTGCCCGTGCGTTGGGAGAATTTGGGGCGACGTTGATGTTAGCTGGTAACATTCCTGGACAAACGCAGACAATCCCAATGGCGATTTATTTTGCTGTGGAAGCGGGAGCAATGGACGAAGCATGGTTTTGGGCGATCGCAATTATGGTGATTTCTTTGTCTGGAATTATTGCAGTCAACTTTTGGCAAGAATTGAGAGAAAAGAAGGGGGGAGTAGGGAGTGGGGAGTGGGGAGTGGGGGGAGCAGGGGGAGAAATTCTTTACACTCCGCAGTCTAGCTTTGAATCTGGTGGATTGTTAGTCAACATTGAAAAAATACTTCCTAGCTTTCATTTAAAAGTTGCTTTCACTACTGATGAGCAACCTTTGGGATTGTTAGGGGGTTCTGGTGCAGGTAAAAGTATGATTTTGCGTTGTCTTGCGGGGATACAAAGACCAAGTAGAGGACGCATAGTTTTAAATAGCAGAGTCCTGTTCGACTCAGAACAAGGAATTAATGTACCGAGCCGCGATCGCCGCATCGGTTTTTTAGTGCAGAATTACGCTCTCTTTCCGCATATGAGTGTGGCGCAGAACATCGCTTTCGGCTTGCCGAAAAAACTATCTGCTGGGAGTATTAGAGTGCAGGTAGAAGAGCAACTATTAGCGATGCAGTTGCAGGGATTAGGCGATCGCTATCCGCACCAACTTTCTGGGGGTCAACAACAACGGGTAGCCTTGGCAAGAGCATTGGCAAGTCAACCGGAAGCATTGCTTTTGGATGAGCCATTTTCCGCACTTGACACCCATCTGCGTAGTCAATTAGAGCAGCAAATGACAGAAATTCTAGCTGTCTACCAAGGTGTGACTCTATTTGTTACCCACAATATGGAGGAAGTTTACCGGATTTGCCCGAATCTGTTGGTATTAGAGCATGGTAAAGCCGTTCATTATGGCAGCAAACATGATATTTTCCAGAATCCGACTACCGTTAGTGTCGCCCAACTTACCGGATGTAAAAACTTCTCTCGTGCTGTTCTCCAGTCATCACAACAGGTAGAAGCGACTGATTGGGGTTGTACTCTCCAAGTAATTGAACCAATCAACAGCGAATTATCCCACATCGGCATTCGTGCCCATCAGTTCATTTTTACCAACGATTCATCACAGGAAAATACTTTTCCCTGTTGGCTAGTACGAACAAGTGAAACGCCTCACCGAATGACGTTGTTTCTCAAATTACATTCGGCTGCTAAGAATTCTCAAGATTACCATCTGCAAGCTGAAGTTTTCAAAGAAAAATGGGCGACTATGAAAGACCAACCTTTTCCTTGGTATGTGCGTTTAGATCCTCTGCGCTTGATTTTGATGGAGTGAACGCAGAGATGCACATCGCAATCTCAATTCTACAAACATAACCAATATGGACGTTGCTGATTAAGAGTATGAATTTAATCTCACGCAAAGGCGCAAAGACGCAAAGGTAAGAGCAGTATGAATCATTGCGGAATTGGAACATCCCAAAATTTGAGATAGTGAAGTAACAGTCAAATGTGCTATCACCCACCAGAACACAAGGCGCGATCGCTCTTTATTACTTTCTGGTTAGTTTGCAAATAATCGTGTAGTAAATCGCAACCCCGTGCCAGTAATTTATCTAGTTGGATATCTGCCAAATTCTGGAAAATTACTGTGCCGTTAGCACTACCCGCAGCCAGAGTCTTGCCGTCAGGGCTGAAACTGACGCTGGTTAACTCATCCTTATAACCTTTTAAAGCAATCAGCAAGGTTCCGTCCCGGCTCCAAAGCTTCACTTTATCATCACTACTAGCTACTAGAGTTTTACCATTCGGGCTAAAGCTGACGCTGATGAAACTATCGCCATCTCCGGCGAGATCGTATAGCAGATCACCGTCTCGGCTCCAGAGTTTGACTGTGCTATCAATACTTACTGAAGCGATAAGCCCTTTGGGCATGGCTCCGCTTACCGCTTGACTATCAGGCGACCAAGCTACCCCATTCACCCGGCGACTATGACCAGTTAAGGTATGTATTAAGATACCATCTCGGCTCCAGATTTTCACTGTTTGGTCATCACTAGCTGAGGCTAGCAACTTGCCATCAGGGCTAAAACTTACCCAATTCACTGCATCTTCATGTCCCTGCAAGGTGTTGAGCAGTTTACCGTTGCGGCTCCAAAGCTTCACCGTTTTATCTTTACTAGCTGAAGCAATTACTTGAGCATCAGGCGACCAAGCTACACTCAAAACGGCATCATTATGACCCTGTAAGGTGTTGAGCAGTTTACCTTTCCGACTCCAAAGCTTCACCGTTTTATCTTTACTAGCCGAAGCGATCGCCCCTCCATCGGGGCTGAAACTAACGCCCCAAACTTCACCCTGATGCCCCTGGAAGGTGCGGAGTAGTCTCCCGTCTTGATTGAAAAGTTTTACAGTTTTGTCACGACTCCCTGCTGCTAAGGTGCGGCCTCCTGGGCTAAAACTGATGCTAGTGACCCAATCATCATTATCGACTTTAGGTTTTCGCAATAATACATCGTCCCAACGCCAGAGTTTAATCGTTTTATCCCGACTAGCAGAAGCAAGGGTGCGACCGTCTGGGCTGAAACTAACGCTATTCACCCAATTATTATGTCCCCTCAAGGTTCCGAGTAGCACACCTTCAAAACTCCAAAGTTTCAGCGTCTCGTCGGTACTTGCGGAAGCGATGGTTTTACCATCACGGCTAAAACTGACGCTGGTAACTCCAGCACTATGCCCTGATAGGGTTCTCAGTAGCTTACCTTCCAGATTCCACAGTTTGATTGTCTGGTCTAAACTCGCAGAAGCAATAGTTTTACCATTGGGCGACCAAGCTATGCTTTTGATAGCATCATTATGTCCCTGCAAAGTTTTGAGCAGTTGGCCATCCCGACTCCACAATTTTACCGTCTTGTCAGCACTCCCGGAAGCAATAGTTTGACCATCGGGCGACCAAGTGACGCTCAAGACTGCACCGTTATGTCCCTGCAACGTTTTGAGCAGTTGGTTATCCCGACTCCACAGTTTCACTGTTTTGTCGCTACTCGCTGAAGCAACAAGACCATCTGGGCTAAAACTGACACTATTCACCACACTCTGATGTCCTAATAGAGTAGTAAGCAGTTGACCTTCTCGACTCCACAATTTTACTGTCTTGTCTTGGCTAGCAGAAGCAACGATTTGACCATCTGGGCTGAAACTGACGCTATTAACTACATCTTTATGCCCCAACAAGGTTTTGACCAAGCTACCATCTAAACGCCAAAGTTTGATTGTAGTGTCTGCACTGGCTGAGGCAATTAAAGAGCGATCTGGGCTAAATGTAGCACTATTTACCCCAGACATATGCCCTTCTAAGCGGTTATATTCTCTAACCCCAGAAACTGCTTGATAAAGCGCCGTCTGTACTTGTTCTCTTGTATAGGAATCTACCCAGATTGTTTGTTGTAATTTTCTTCCCGCTTTTAAACCTTCTTTTAAAGCATCAATACCTTTTTGCGAGGCAAAGAGGGCTTCACTGGATGCACTGAGGGTTTTTATTTCGCTATCTAATGCTGTCACAATGGAAACACTTAATCCCAATATGGCGAGAACGGAAGCAGTAAGCGCAATTTTCAACGAACGATTTAATTGAGTTTCACTAAGCCTTTGTTTCTTTTCACTTTCTGCGAGTTTAGCTGTTAATTCTTTTTCTTTGAGTTCAGATCGCAATTGTTCAATTTCTAATTGACTTAATTCTTCCCGCTTGTGTAACTCCCGTAATTCTGCTAATAAGTCCAATCCCGGTTGGGGATGAGGATCTACCAATTTGGTTCGCTGCTTTTTTTGGCTAAGTTCGCTCTTAAGTCGCTCAATTTCAGTTTGACTCTGTTCTACTTTGTAGCGCAGTTGGTTAAGTTGTAACTGTAAGCTCGATTCTTGTTGTTGTAGGTAGCGGATCAAGTTTACTAAATAATCGTGAATTAGTTGATAACGTTCTGGTACATCAGGAAAGAGAACCACTAATCCAGAGCTAACTAAGATGTCTAAGACTAACTCTAGTTTGGCAGCATCTTCTAACTCTGCTAGTTGTGCCGCCAATTCAGCACGAGTTTTAAAAGGTCGGTTATTGCTTTCATCTGTTAATAAGTATAAGACAAGTAAAGCGGCTCGTTCATTTTCTGGGCCGCAGTCTTTAATTAGTTCCTTCAGATATCGCTCGATCAGTTTGTTGGGTCTATATGGCTGATATTCTTCTAGTGTCGTAATGCGTTCATCTTGGATTTGCGCTCCCACAACTTGCAATTCAATGGGGCGGACTTCGCCAAATTCTGTTGATAAATCTTCGATTAAGGCATCAATTAAAGCAGGTTCTAAATTAAACTGCGATCGCTCGGTTAATTTTCGGATAATTGCTTTAGCATATTCTGGGGAAAAGTTATTTAACTGGTAACGAATATGCTTATCCAGAATATTGTTATTAATCGCTTCTAATGCCGAAAGATGTTTAAAGTCTAATAACCGATGTAAATAATCTTCTCGCAAGGAAAGGATAACTTTCACAAAGGGTATATTTAGGCAGTCGCTAATAAATTTATCAAATTCTTGCTTTTGATTGCGATCGCTATAACCAAAGAAAAATTCTTCAAACTGGTCAAAAATTAAAACTGTGATCAGATGATGATTAGCATTTTCTTTTAGTTGTTGTAAGATTCTGAAGATGGTGATCGGTGTAGCATCAGGTAAAGCTGACTGTTCAATGGCTACTTCTGATATGATGTCAGTGTAGATGGCAAGGGATGCGTCACTAGACATCGCCTCACTTAAAGATTTCCTTAATTCCCGCGCCCAATCGGTGTAAACTTGCAGCACTACAGGCACAGCTATTTGATCGCCAATGGCTCGATTTTGCAATGCTGGAACTAAGCCCGCCGTGACAATAGAACTCTTACCCACCCCTGATTGACCGTGAATCACCGTCAATTTTTGATCGGCGCGGCTAATTCTGCCAATTAAATTATTAATATCACGCTCCCGACCAGAAGCGATAATTTCTAAAGCAACGCTGCTACTGCCAGAAGGTGACATTAATGCTGGGTTTGTCGCTTGTCTTTGCGGTTGCAAGCGCCCTGCACCGATAAAAGCCCGAAAACCATACTGCTGCTCAACAGAACGCCGTTTTTGTCGAATGTAATAAGCTTCTAAATAGCGCCCTTCTTCAAAGTACAGCGATCGCAGTGTCCGCAATAAGCGAATATAACGATGGGCATCATATTGATGGGCACTATTTTCTAAGGCTGCTGGCAGTTCTTTTGTCGCCTTGTCTAAGTATTCACGAGCTACTTCTTGCTCACTTAAATTTCGCTGGGCTTTTGCTAAAACTAAATAGTAAATTTGCCCCAATAATAATGGAAACAAGCAGTTATGAGGGTCGTTGTGCTTTTGCGCTTCACCTAATTTCAGCAGTGATACGTGTGCTAATATACTCGCCTGTACCCACCGCGACTGCTGCCCAGCCACTTGCGCCAGAAAACCGTAGTCACAAGCTAATTGAATTTGACTACCATAAGTTTGATGTAACTCCAGAGATTTTTGAGCAACCGTCTGCAACTCTTCCCACTCTTGCAGATATTGCAAAACCTCTGCAAGTTGACCAATAAATCCAGCAACTATATCTAAACGCCCAGCCACCTGTAAAACATTCAAGCATTGCTGAAAATAAGATTTAGCAGTATACCAATGGCGGCGGTTTTCTGTTTGATTTTGCTCTGCTAAACGGCAATAACACAGCCCAATATAAAACAGTAAAACTCCCTGCCGCAAAAGTAGAGAAGATGGCCGACTCGGAGGTATAGGTAAAGAAAATACTCCCTCATCCTCCCCTGCTCCCTGCCCCCTAGCCTCCACCAACTTTTGCCAAACTTCCAAGCTTTGCTGAAAATGCCTTAAAGCTGTATTGATGCGATCGCTAATATAATTATCTAGACCAAAAACAAATTCTAAACTAGCGTGTAATTCTGGCTCTAAGGTAATGCCACGATTATGCAACTCTCTAATAGCAAAGTGGAGTTCATAGCTTTGTTGCCAAACTTGCTCCACAGTAGAATAATGCTTTGCAAATTGTGGATGTCGGTGTTGTGCAGCATCGGTTGGTAACACCGTGGCAAACAAAGAGTCAGTTTCTTGTTGCAAAAATTGCAGCAATGCCTGAGTTGTCATTTCAAACCGAATCGGTGTAGCTGCCCAACTAGCAAAGTCTGGTGCTAAACGCACTACTTTTTGCAATACTTCTTCATTCACCCATAAAATCATCGGGAACGGGTGACGTTTGCGAAATTCATCACGAATATGATTGATAGACCTGAGTAAATCATCAAGTTCATCTACTGACTCTAAACCCAAAATCATCAACGCCGATGGCGGATTAGCTTTGGTTAGCAGTTGTAAATGAATCCTTGTGTAAAGGCTTCTGGCATCATGCGGTAGAACTACCTTTTGAATTTGGTGTACTTCTGAAGAGAGTTCTTCGAGTCGTTGCAGCATTTGCTCTTGCAAAACTCGATAGTTGCAGCACACCAAAACCAGGGAAAATTGACCACTCGAAAGGGCAATTGCTCTGCCTAAACTCCGCAAAGCTCTCTCGTTAGCTGCTCTTACATCTACTTGTGGGTGTCGTTCAACCATGATTTAAATTTTTCTGTCTCTGCTAAAACTGGGTTGACGGCAAACCAAGCTCCATGATGATCGCGGTATTCAAATACAAATAAACTTCGCAATAGGGTATGGTATTCTATATCACCTCTAACTCTTTGCTGTTGCACCACCTGAAAGATTAGTTCCCATTCATGAGGGTCGATAGCGTTAGTTCGGTAATCGCGCTGCCTTTGAATCACCAGTTCAACACACTCTCGATCAAAGGGTGGATCTTGTTCTCGCAGACAGTCATATAGCAACCCTAGCAAGTCGCGGACATGACCACCACTAATCAGGCACAATCGATCTAAGGTTTCCAGATTATCAAACACTTCTGTAATTAAGCCTAACCGATCGCTAGCTAAAATGTCTGGAAAAGCTCTAGCTAGCACCATTTGCCGCAGCATTGTTAATCCTTGAGGGAAAATCTCCCCAGAGCGCAGACGCACAGGTATCATCGGCAACACCTTTGGCGCGACTCCTCCCCCCAAACGATGCTGAAGTTCGGCGCTATCGTTGGAGAAAGTCAGGGCTAAGGGAATAGTGTAAACTACGTGGCAATGCAGTTTGCGTAACTGTTCACCCCGTTGAATAAATAAGTATTCTGGTAAAGATCGCCCCGATGGTAAAGCTCGAATTGCAACTCGATCTAGGTTATCAACAATCACCACCAGTCCTTTTTTACCCCTGGTTTTCAGTTCCTTGATAGCACGTTCTAGTAATTCTTGATTAATTGCGTGTAAAATATTTGCTGTTCGCGGTTCTAGATAATCTCTTAACCGCCGCCGCAATTGGGGGCTTTCTTTAGCTTTAGCTGTAATTTTGGCAATCCCTACAGACAACTCTGCTTCTACTCCAATGTCAATTGGCGTTTGCAGAAAATCGACGAGTTCACCAAACAACCTGGTAAAGTAGCTAGATTTGAGATTAATTTTCATTGCTTCTAGGCTTTCGCTCACCTGTCCGGCGATCGCCAGTAGAATATCAGTGACATCCACATCTGCCATTTCTAAGACATGGGTAGACTCAAAGTACACTACATGAAATTGCTCTACTTCTAACTCAGCTTTCAGCCGCAACAATTCTGTTGATTTGCCACAGCCGAGATGTCCTGTAAATAGCTGACAAGTTGGTGCATTGGGTGATATGCGAGCGATAGTGCGCTGCAAAGCTTCGATGATTTTACCACCCCGCACCGCCGCAAAATCGATGTAGTACCTGCGATCGCTGGCATTTCCTATGATTAGAGGTCTGCTCGGATTGCAAGCTTGATAAAATCTTTCTAAATCTAGGAGCATAACTAATCGAGTTAACTTAGGAATGGGATAACAAAATCTACTGACTAAATATATTAATTTTAGGGAATTTATTCTTCAATTTAAGTACATATGACTCAAACTACTAACTAAATTAGCAGTATTCCGGACAATTTTTCCATCTAGGTTTCATCTAGCACCAGATTTTAACGCAGGGCTATTTCATTCTCATCTAGTCCGCCTCAGAATGAATTCTGAGTCTAATAGCGAAAGTCGTCTAAAGGCGACTGAGAAAAGGTTATAGTCCGTTTTAACGGACTTTAGCTATTAGCCTGGAACTTTAGTTCTGGGCG
>JBBSCU010000094.1:0-17333 GCA_038249935.1 Chroococcales cyanobacterium | reverse complement strand
TTTTTATTAATACAGACTGCGTTTTACCTTTCGATTTTATGATTGATTGGAAAAAATATTGCGTCTGGATAGAGGAGAAGGAAATACCATATATTGCAGAGAAAGTGGCCGAATTTCATAGCAATCTTTCAGACCAAGAATTCTTAGATTTGCAGTATGAGTGCCGAAATCTCTGGAAGAAATGGCTTTCTCCTCAGGGATTTTATACTAATCTTTATCTTCATTTTCAGGGAAAGTAGGCTAGAGATGGATAAATACTTGATCAGAATTTAATGTTGGTAACTTTTGAAAAAATAATTTTTAATCTCCATAAGTTGTTTATAAATTTTCGGCGATCGCACTTAATAATATCGATATCGCTAAAAAATCTGTGAATTACTTTGTTTTATACACTGAGGCATAAAAAACATTGCTCAAGTGTATTAGTTCAGAATTTATTAAACCCAGTAGAACGACGATAAAGTAACCAGATAAACAGAGGTGAACCCAGCAAAGCGGTGACGGAACCTACTGGTAGTTCTACTGCTCCTAGTCTAGAGAGTAAATCTGCAAAAGTTAGTAACCATGCACCTGCGAGAGCGGAAAGTGGCAAAACAAAGCGGTGATCTGTACCAACGATCAGGCGGACACCGTGAGGAACAACAAGACCAACAAATCCAATCAAGCCACTGATGCTGACTGCACCTGCGGCTAATAAAGTGGCGACACCACCAATTAATAGACGCGATCGCGTCAACGAAACCCCCAAACTTACAGCCAAATCATCTCCCAAAGCCAGCACGTTTACCGATCGCGCTAGTAAACATCCCCCTAGCAATGCAACGATGATATAAGGCCCAGTCGTAGCAATTTCTTGCCAACCCCGTCCGTTGAGGCTACCAACCAGCCAACTGAGCGCAATTTGAATTTGACCGTCTTCAGCTAAAAGCAGCAATGTACTTTGTACAGCACCAAATAAAGAACTCACCGCCACTCCGCCTAAAATTAACCGCTCAACCGATATTCCCGACCCCGTGCGACCAATCAAAATTACGATCGCTGAAGTTAAAATTGCTCCTAGCCACGCTGCTAAAGGAATCGCTACAGGGAATATGTGCCACACCAGCATGAGAATAACAATTAGTCCTGCACCTGCTGAAATGCCGAGAATAAATGGATCGGCAAGACTATTACGTAACATTCCTTGCAGCAATGCTCCTGACATTCCCAAAGCTGCACCGACGATGAGAGCAGCAGTAATGCGGGGGAGACGCAAATCCCAGAGGATTGTTTGTTTAACCGGATCACCTTTGCGGAGAATGGCTTGCCAAAATTCTGACATACTCAAAGGTACTGCTCCTTGAGAAAGCGACAGCGTTAGCGTTACCACCAGTGCTGTACCCAGAAGTAAGACAGCCCAGAGTACGCGGTATTTAGTAAAAGTTGTCTGAAATGGTTTAATCAAATTCTAATATTTTTATTGATATGGCTAGCATAAGATAACGTGCGATTAACAATAAAAACCTGATTTTTGAGATAAAAACCTGATTTTTAAGTTTAAAGACCTGATTTTTAAGTTAAAAACCTGATTTTTAAGTTTAAAAACTTGATTTTTAAGTTTAAAAACTTGATTTTTAAGTTAAAAACTTGACTTTTAAGTTTAAAAACCTAATTTTTGAGATAAAAACTTGATTTTTTTACTTTAACTTGAATCAGTTTAAAATTCCCCCCTTTTTCAGATCCAGTTTTACCCTAATACCTTTGGGATAAGCCAGAAAGCCCTCATGTAGAGACGCGATTTATCGCGTCTAAAGGACTGACACGTTAGAGAGACGCGATAAATCGCCGTCTCTACAGAGAATGTGCTCGTCAATTATCCTTGACAGACTACTATTTCCGACTTATGTGTACACCGTAGCCTTAAAAAAGGGGAAATAGAGCTATTCTTAGCCCCCCCTTTTTAAGGGGGTTGGGGGGATCAAGTCTTATCCGAACCGTATTACGTTAACTCCAGCCCACCTTGATAACCAGTGACAATGCGCCCACCATCCTTGAGAATATGGACTTCTATCTGGTCGCTAGCCCAGGTAATCTGGTCTTGGAAAGCTGGGTTTAACACCCGAACCCGTTGATTACTAGAAGAAACTGGAGAGTTGGGAGAATTAATTGCTAGAGATTGCACAAAAGCACCATCAATCAGGATATCGAGTTGTTCTAACAATGCTTGGGAACCTGGGGGCGCGGATTGGGACTGTAGTTGCTTGAGAGTGAACCCAGTAAAAGACATTACATTTAACCCAGCAGCTTTTACCTTACAAGCTAAAGATGCCAGTGCAGGTGCTTGCCAAAATGGTTCTCCACCTGAGAACGTTACACCCGTATTGCGGGGGTTGCTGAGAATGTTCTCTGCAAGGACATCGACAGCAATCAGTTGGTTAGCCTCAAATGACCAAGAATCAGGATTAAAGCAGCCAGGACACTCACGAGGACAACCTTGTACCCAGACGACTGCACGACAACCAGGGCCATTAACTTCTGACTGATCAACGTAACCCATAATGTTGAGATAGCCAGAGGGAATTTCTATGAGTGCTGGCGATGGGTCAGTTGGCTTGGTTTCCATCTCTTTAACTCCTTTTAGCCGTTGCCTTTAACCGCTAACTATAGCGGAGTCTAAGCAATAGGGTTTGGTTAAGGTGCATAATCCTTAATGATCCCCCTTTTTTGGACGTGACCAAGACAATCGCCTGTTATTAGAGAGAAAACATCTAGATATCCAAACTTTTAACTCCTAATTCCCCACTCCCTAAGAGGATGTTTGAAAAGTCCTCTTGCCGGTAGTAAAACGTTCTAGATCCCCCTAAATCCCCCTTAAAAAGGGGGACTTTGATTCCGGTTCCCCCCTTTTAAGGGGAGCCAGCGCGGTCTTGGGGGTTTCCCCCATGAGTGACTGGCGTGGGTTAGGGGGGATCAATAAGTGCTTAAAATCACAGCCAACCACTTTTCAAACAACCTCTAACTCGTCTCCTGAATTTGCAAACGAATAGTGTGTTCAGTCGCGCCACTAAGTTGCAATTCCATAATTTCACCACCCAGAGGTTCCAAGCAAGTGAGGAGCGATCGCAAGTTGGGTGTACTTGCACCAGTATCTACATATAATCGATCTGCTAAATTGCCGATGCGTTTCCAAGTCATGTAAAGTTTAGCGATCGTTTGTTCGATCTGCGATGCTTGATTCACCAAATCAGCAGCAATGCTCAAACAGCCGACTCTTTGCGCTTCTTCTAAGGCTGTTTCGATGTCAACATTTTCCTGCGTCAACGCCTGAACTTGAGCCGCGCCTTTGAGGTATTTTGCCAAGTTACGCGCTTCTGTTGTTACCTGTTTGAGGGTATCCACGTCCGGGTTAGCAGCAATTTCCTTCTGGATAAACTTTTGGTGCGATTCTGGCAGTTTTTCCATTTCCTTCACCAATGGGGCGATGTAGCGTGGGGGAAGGGTGTTATCTGCCGCTTTTTCTTTAACTGCTTGGGGTAGTAAATCTGAAGACATGGCTGTCCATTCGTCGCTGAGTTGACGCACTTCGCGCCTGGTGATGCGATCGCCTTTTTGGGCAGCTTCACTCACCATCTGTTGCACCTCTGGGGATGCTTTGGAGGTTTCGATAAAAGCCCGTTTGCTGAAGTTATTCACAGATCCGGGGTCAAGTTTACCATCTTCGATGAGAGTATCGGCACTATTGGCCAGTTGAATCCAGGAATAAGCTTGACTTTTGCTAATTTCCCGCTCCTTTAGCCACGCCAGGAAACCTGTACCGCGTCCGTCACCACCCATTTTTTCTCGGTCACGGATAGCGCGTAAAATTCGTCCCCGCCAGATTTCAGTTTGCAAATCAAAGCGATCGCATACCTGCCAAGCTATTTCGAGCTGCTGTTGAAAATCTGACTCTAGAATCAGTTCATCTTCTGGATCGGGCAGCTCAAAGGTAATATCTGCTGGCTGTTGTAAAGCAGCAGCAAGGTCGTTGATAGAGTCGGTATCTTGCACGATTGATGACTAACTAGGTGGATGCGATCGGCTTATTATGCCACAATCTTTAAGTTCTGACTTAAGAGGTGGTGCGGTATCTTGAATTACAGCAAAATAGGATAAAGGGGTAAACTACCTCGGTATGGTCTTTAATTTATCGAAGACAATAGAAATAAAACGATGAACCAGGTAGACTACCTCCGAATTAGCTTAATCGATCGCTGCAATTTTCGTTGTCAATACTGTATGCCAGAGGGAGTAGAACTGGACTATATTCTCAGACAACAGATGTTGACTGATGAGGAACTGCTCACCTTAATTCAAGAGGTATTTATTCCAGTCGGCTTTAATCGGTTTCGTTTGACTGGGGGCGAACCCTTATTGCGTCCCCGTGTGGTGGATTTGGTTGGTGCGATCGCAACTCTTCCCCAAACTCAAGACCTCTCAATGACCACTAACGGATTTTTACTGGCTCCGATGGCGCAAAACCTCTACAATGCTGGTTTGCGACGAATTAATATTAGTCTGGACTCTCTTGATCCCGACATTTTTGAGCAAATTATCGGTAATCGCGGTCGTTCTCGTTGGCAACAAGTTTGGGATGGGATTCAAACTGCCCATCGCGTCGGATTTGACCCCCTGAAGCTGAATGTAGTGGTGATTCCTGGGGTCAACGACCACGAAATTCTCGATTTAGCTGCCTTGACAATTGACAAACAGTGGCACGTTCGCTTTATTGAATTTATGCCTATTGGTAATGTACATTTGTTTGGCGATCGCGGTTGGGTATCTTCAGCTGAATTACGCCAACAAATCCGCGATCGTTGGGGCTTGACAGAATCCCAAGTACGTGGTGCTGGGCCGGCTGATGTCTTTCAAATTCCCGGTGCGAAGGGGACACTGGGATTTATTAGTCAAATGTCAGAATGTTTTTGCGATCGCTGTAATCGGATGCGCCTGAGTGCTGATGGCTGGCTGCGTCCCTGTTTATTGAATGAAACTGGTCAAATAGATTTAAAAACTGCTCTGCGTTCTGGTATCAGTACCACTCAATTACAAGAGCAGGTAAGACATTTACTCGGAATCAAGCCAGAAATTAACTTTAAAGAACGCGATTCTGGCATTTTAGGTACATACACTCGCACCATGTCGCAAATTGGTGGTTAGTCATTTGTCATTCGTCATTTGTCCTTTGCAAATGACTAAGGACAAATGACCCTTCGGGTTCGCTAGTTGCTCATGGGGGAAACCCCCAAGACCGCACTAGCTCACTAAGGACAAATGATTATTAAGCTTGTCGTGAGTAGTATTCCACTACAAGCAGTTCATTAACTTGTAGTGCCACCCATTCCCGCTCAATAATGCTGTTGACTTTACCAACCAACTTAGTTTTGTCAAACTCCAAATGAGTGGGCAGGTTAGCCAAACCGGGATATTGCAAGTTAGCTTCCACCAACTTCCGTGATTGTACTCTATCCCTAACAGCTATTACCTCACCGGGACGGCATTGGTAACTGGCAATATTAACCAGACGACCGTTAACAGTGATATGACTGTGATTTACTAATTGACGAGCGGCTGGAATTGTTGGGGCGATACCCAAACGGAAAACGGTATTATCCAAGCGCATTTCTAGCAATTGCAGCAGCACTTGTCCCGTAGAACCGGTAACACGTCTGGCTTTTCGCACATAACGTAGCAATTGCTTTTCAGTCAAACCGTAGTTGAAGCGGAGCTTTTGCTTTTCCTCTAGACGGATAGCATACTCAGAGCGCTTCTTGCGGTTCTGACCATGCATACCTGGCGGGTAAGCGCGTCTGGCGCTTTTACGAGTCAATCCTGGTAAGTCGCCCAAGCGGCGGACAATTCTGAGGCGTGGCCCTCTATATCGGGACATGAGTTTCCTTAATCTAATCCTGTTTAAACTTTACTTAGCATTCATTTTGACATTCCCCTGATCAGAAATCAGGGGATTCTTGGTTTTCCGAAGCTGGTTCCCTTGGTATGACGTATCCTACCAAGGTAGAAGCATCTTCTTTGCCGCCAGTTGCTTTAAGTTCGGTAGAGCCGACGCACTGACTTCCAAGCCTGAATTCCGACGTGTCCCGCCGTACTCTTGCCAATAAGTTTTTTGTGTTTATTTAGTTTTGTAGGCTACTTAATCATTAGATTAGTTTACGCAGTATTCTTAACTGTTAAATACTTTTTACGTTGCCTACTTATCTTTCAAACAGTTATATTAACACAATTTTCGACATAATTAATTATATCTATACCTTGCCGCCGCTGAAATTCTTTAATTGCAGAGGATTTTTAAAATATTTGAGTTAGCATAACTTTGGGTGTTTGGAGAATGGCAATGTCACAGAGCAAAAAAGTGGTTAGCAGAAGTCAGAACAAACAAAGCAGTTCGATCTCTAGGATTTTCACAGTATCGGTTTTGGCGATCGCGGGATTTTTGACAACGATTTTACCTGACATGGCGATCGCTATATCATCTAACAATGATTACGGTGCGTGTGCGGCTCGCCTCTTGAGGGTGAGTGTAACAGCAGAAGCGGCAGCACAAGCTTGTGCAAAGGCACTGCGTCCAAGAGACTTGGCTGACTGCGTGGTTAAAATCAACAAGCAAAGCTCAATTCCTGGCGCAAATGCGCTGACTTCCTGTGGACAGGCCCGCCGTCCAGAGGATTTAGCTACCTGTGTAGTTGATGTCAGATCCTATGTGAAGTTAGATGTCAATCAGATTGCTTTAGATACTGAGGAAAAAGTTAACCAAGCAGCTTTGAATTACTGTGGTAGCAGTCTGTTACCTGAACGGTTTGGGCTGTGTGTAAAAGGTTTGGGTAGAGCAACTCAGTTGGTTTCAAAACCGCTACTAGATACTTGTATTGATGGCAGTGACAGCAGCGTTATCGGTGCTTCATCTTCGTCTACACCATCGATTATAGTACCTGCGGGATCAAGTCCAAGTTTCGAGACTACCCCAGTTCCAACTCAACCGCTTGTTCCAGCACAGCCAGGGACTAATTAAATTACAGTGTTTTGTAATTGACTGAAAATATAGTTTGAAATACAGTTTGACTTTAGCGTTGGCTAATTTGCCCAACCTACTCAAGAGACATCTCCGATAATAAATGTAGAGACGCGAAATTTCGCGTCTCTACAAGGGTTATGCATAACGCATATTTAATTTCTGGAGATGTCTAAGGACTACCAAAAAATAAATCATCCAATTTATATAAGTTGTCGGGTGCGTTACTTTTTTAATCTACCGAGGGAACAAGCAATGAGCCTGACGTTTTATTATGCTCCCATGTCCACCGCCAGCATCACCGAAGCCGTTCTTGCAGAACTCGGCACCCCTTGCGATCGCGTCAAGCTTGACATCAGTGCGGGCGACACCAGAAAGCCGGACTTCCTCAAGATCAACCCGAACGGAAGGGTTCCCGCCATCGTCCATGAAGGGACACCAATTTGGGAATCTTCCGCCATCACGATGTACCTTGGTGAGGTCTTCGGCGTGGATGCCAAGCTTTACCCTGCGCCGGGACTGAAGCGCGGCGAAGCGATGAAGTGGATCGCCTGGGGTAACGTCACCCTCGCCGAAGCAGCCAGTCGATTGTCCGCGTCGCTACCGACCAACAGTGAAGGAGCAGTCCAGTCCAACTCGCAGGACTGGGTACCTACCGAGCAGCGTAGCGCGATCGCAGCAGAGAAGGCAAAGGCGGATATCGCCCTCTGTCTCAGAATTCTCGACGGTGGACTGGAAGGGAAATCTTTCTTGCTCGGCGACTACAGCCTTGCGGACACGCACCTGCAAGGCATCGTCGGCTGGATCGGGACGATGGAGGTCGATCTGACACAGTTTCCCAACGTCATCGGGTAGCTGAAGCGCTGTAGTGAGCGTCCGGCGATCGCTAAGTTGATGGCAGGTTGAGATGCCCTCGAACGTGAGATGACAACGTTATTTCTTGTGGGTGATGCATTGAGCTTGGCTGGCATCTTAGCTGGATCGATGGTTTACTGCGTCAACATGACGAAGGAAGGATCAGCACTGGTTAAAGCCAGACCCAAAACATCTGCTTGGTTAGACAGTCTCAGCCAACTCAGGAGTTTTCAGCAAACTCTAGCGGCACTGCTGGAAGGAAAGGCACAAAGTTAGTTACGAGTGTTAACAATTCAAACTTGTTCGCGTAGCGTCTCGTAGAAAAGAGAGTCTTAATGTGGGTTTAAATCATAATACAAAAGTTACAAGCAGTTTTCTGACTTTTGTATTATGAGTACAGTAGGGCATAAATAGACCAATTATCCAGAATTGTCCAAAAGCTTACTTTACAAGCTTTTGGGATTTTAAATTTAGCGAGCAGTACTAGTCTTCTTTTTGGCCAAAAGCTGCCTGGAAAATCATCGGAATACCACCGTCTTGGTGATATTTATCTGCCCAAGCCCGGATAACTTCATCCAATTCTTCTATGGCCTGCTCCATCTTTTCTGGAAGGATATCAAGTTCTTCTAGCACGCGAATGGCATTTCGTCGCCGTTCTGCCCAATTTTTCATCATGCGGAAATACCGAGCGGTATCTTCCACCATGATGTAGGTGCGTTCTTGATCGTCTGCTGGGGCATAAGAAGGACGGGTAAGAGCGTAGAATGGCATTCCCCAAGGAGAATCAATGCGTGTTACCGTGCCTGAGTGAAGTAGACGGCGCTTGATATGCTCACCCAAGGCTTCACTCAAAGGCATTTGGTGTTCGAGTGGCAATTCTTCTTGCGATCGCCTGTGCAGAAACTCAATCAAATCCAGAAACTCAAATGAGCTAACTAACTGGGCGTCAGGTAGATTACTTGGGAGTTTTTGCTCAATTTGTCTTTTTTCTTCGCTTGTCAGATTGGTTCCGGGAACACGCGATCGCCCCGGTTGCCAAGGATATTTTTCTAGCCAGACATAGGGCAATTGAATCAAATAGCGCGGTTCCTGAGAACCCAGCATTTTTAACAGTTTGCCTTCTGTCAGCGCCTGTCTGACTTCTTCTACTATAATTTTTACCCGTTTCGGCTCCAGGTGGTGCAAATGCCCTGTCATTCGCAGGTTTTGTCCCTGCTCTAGATAAGTCATGTAAATTGCACACTTTGCTGCCGTTGCGGCTGCATCTAAAAACGCCCCATGCCTGTGCCCACTCGTCCGCATGGCACTAAAAGCCAGATAAAGCATGATCTGATCCATCGCACTGGGGTCAAGACGTTTGATCAGATCTATGTCGTTACTCATATTACAGACAATTAAATAGCACGTTTACACAATTTTAAGTTGAACGAAAATAGGTAGTATACACCTGGCTGAAGCGATGTCTTCACTTTATTAGTATGCGATCGCTATAACATTGGTGGTAGCACAAACTACCGTTTTCAAATATCTTCTGATATACACGCAGATTAAGTGTTGTTACCATAACTGTACCTGCATCTAACCAGAAAATTACAGATATCACAAAGTTTAGCTTGACGGCGGTTTTTGTCCCAAAAGTTAACTGTGTTGCAAGTAATCTACAAAGCTTTTCAGTTTTCTGGGATTTTTCTCATCTTTCAAGAGCAACAACGTCAAGCTGCTTACACCTAATTATGGCATTATGCCCACTCGGAGTAAAAACTATTTTGCGCGGTTTATCTGGGATATCTGTTACTTGAAAAAGATGGTTTTTTTTAGCTTTGGCAAATTATTTGTAGTCTACAGGTGACTAGAAATAACTGGGAGTCGTCTAAGAATAAATTGCTTACCAGGTGTAGTCACATTTAGAGGTGGAGCCACACGGCTCGTTGTGAACTATCATCCCGTTCCCAACCTCCAGTGATGTCTTGGCAGTATCAACCGTTGGTTTGAGGAAAGATAGTAGACATCAAGTAGAGTAAATAATTCCAATTTCAAAATACCTGTTCTCTTTTCAAATATTGCTTTTTATCATATCATTCTTTTTTGAATTTGGAATAATTTTATGTGTTTTACATTTTACAAATAATCCGTATTTTAATAAGTCATGTCTTGGTTGAATCATGGTTTGATGATGTTTTTAGATTTACTATTAAATCCAAGTCGGATTTATTTTTATGTTGATGATTTGACACAGAAAGCCGCAATTGATTTAGACTAAATCGCCTAGCTATAAGGCTTTTTTGACAATGCTAATAACTTTAAGATTAGTTACTAGCCATACATAAAACATATTGGGTTTCTACCTTTGACTTTATGCAAAATCGGGTTAAAAATCCTTGGAAGTTTTATTAATTAACTAATTCATTGGCTACTTTAAAGTACGTTTTTACTTCACCGTTTTATGTACTTCAGAGATTTAAATTACGTAAATAGTTTGTTGCTAGAAAAGCAGGAGAATCCGCAGCAGTCTACAATATCAGCTTTTTTCTTTGTGCGTGTGGGCGATCGCAGACCAAATTGATTAGTAGAGAGCGACAGAAATAAACATACCATCTCATGAAACACAATAGTCTCCCACGCTGAAAAACGGATTAATCTAAACATTTCTGCCACTTCTTGATCTCCTAGTTCCAAAATGTGCTGCAATTGTCTTAACTCCTTGCCAATCTTCCCTCTGAGCAAGTACTCACGCTCAATTTCTTGAGTCAGTACTACTCGTACTGCTCACATATACGTGTTTTCCCTACATGGATCAGGCTAAATTTATAAAAATATATTACAAGTCAAGTTATTCTGATTACTGCCCGCTCATCTATTAAATATTAAGTGTTATCTGCACCCATACAGCAGGATAAATACATCTAATTTTGTAGTTAAAACTACAGATTATTTTGCACAATTGTAGATTAGCAGAGATAATTTAAGTATTAAAGATATTAAGTAGTACACTAATTCATATTGATTTACCAACTTGCCCATAAATGATATCGGGGCAATCAAAATTTTGTACTGTAAAATCAATTCTTCACCCCTTTCAGTACCTCAAACTGGACTTACGCAAAACTACACCGATAGGGGCAATTCATGAATTGCCCCTACCGAAAAATAAGGGTTTTGGCTATTGTTTAAGTAGCTTCCATCACATTTAAGGCAATTGAACTCGTCATTTAATTCGTGGGATTAGAGGGTTTAACCTGATTTCGCATTGTTTCCAAGCTGAAAGCAGCCGCTCCAAAGGTTACTAACAACACTCCCAGAATTTGCACAATATCTAAATTTTCTTGAATGATTAACCCAGCGAAAATCACGGTTAAGACTGGAATGCTGCTACCAATAATCGCCGATCGCGAGGCACCTAATTTACTAATACCAATATTGTTGAGCAAATAGCCGGCAAGAGTCAGCACACCCAAAATAAATGCGCTTAAAACTAGTTCCAGCATTTTAGAGGGATCAACTACCAAGTTCCAACTGCTTGGTAAAGGTAGCATCAAGCAGATAAAACTCAACACCAGCATGGTAGTGAAGTTAATTAAAGTAAAAGTCACGGGATGGAGTTTACTAGCACAAACCCGCGTCAGAATTATGTAGGCAGCAAAAGCCACGCCAGAAAGAATGGCGGCGTTGCTTCCTAGTGAAGTATTACCGATACCTGTGCTAGGAGAACCTCCTAAAACCAACAATTCACCGCAGCAAACCGCAGCGATCGCACCGATGCGGAATAAGCTAGGGCGATCGCGGAACAGAAACCACGATAATATACCAGTAACCATCGGATAGATAAAGAACAGCGCGATCGCCATTCCCGTTGTAACTTGAGCGATCGCAATGTAGATTAGCACCTGAGACAAAAACAAAAAGCCCCCACTCACAATCGACAACAGCAAAATCTGCTTTGTTGCTGCATTAGTCGGTGTGGGATTTCCTCGAACTGAATCAGCCAAGTTTCCCAAATCTTGCCATAATCTGGGATGCAGTATGGGAGACAACAATACCATCAGTGGTACCACTACCATAAACCGTAGCGTCAAAATTAACAGAGTATTGCCCAAAGTCGGCGGCAGTAAGCGCTCTACCTCTAATACTCCAAAAATCTGGGAACCTTCATGAAAAATTATCTTGATCGCTACGTTGTAAAGCGACGACACCACTGCCGATAACACAATCAGCAATAAACCGATTTGGCTCGGCGATAAACCTGAAGAATTACGCGATCGTTGTAGCGGGGGTTTTTCTCCCGGCTGCGGCTCTAGTACAGGCTGCGGCTCTAATACAGTATGAGTTGGAGTTTTAGCTTTACTCTGTGACACGTTCCGGCGAAGAACAGAAATTGGTTCGGTAGTGTTTCTCCTGCGTGAAGGTGGTATTGCTCCCGGCTGTGGCTCTGATGCAGTCGGAGGCTCCGATGTCGTTTCTCTTGGCCACAAGTCCTTGCTGGGGAAAGACATGGGTTCGGTGGCATTGTCCTTTAGCGGCGGAACGACAGCAGCAGGAGGCTCTGATGTCGTTTCCCTTGGCGATAAGTCTTTGCTGGGGACAGAAATTGGGTTTGCAACGTTTTCTCTAACAATGGATGGCTGTGATGTCGTTTCCCTTGGCGATAAGTCTTTGCTGGGGGCAGAAATTGGGTTTGCAGCGTTTTCTCTAACAATCGGTGGTTCTAATGTCGTTTCCCCTTCTGAAAACTTATCAGGGATCGGGGAAATTGGCTCAGGGGAATTTTTTACTACTTCGCCAAACTGCGGCGGGGATGTCTCAAAAGAACTGTTTTTCTCTGGCTCTGTAAACTGCAAAACAGTAGGTGTCGCTGCTGTTGTTGGTTTGCGTGAGGTTTCTTCTATAGTTTTTTCTAGTTCTCCATGCAGACGATTGACAAACTCCGTCAAAATCGTTTCCCCTTGCTGCTGCTGGCTGTACATCCGTGACAACTGTTGGGAAAGATTACTTTGATAGTTTTTCAATTCTTGTTGCAGCGAGTTAAAGGTAACAGTAACGGTGTCATCCAGACTGTCAAACATATGTTCGACTTTTTCGTTAATTTCACCTACTACATTGCTATTCACATCAGCGGACTTCAGCGCCGCTTGTTCGTAAGACTTACCCTCTATAGGTTGGTTCGCTAAAGTTGCCAGAGAGGATTGCAGTTGTGAAGATATATGCTTTGCCAGAACTTCTGCCAGTTGACGAATTAATACTTGCTGCTCAGTGATTTGCCGCACTTGTTGTAAATGCTCTTTTTCTTCTAGCAAGCTTTGAATATCATCAGATAATCGGTTTTTTTCTGACTGAAGCCGCTTGACATCTTCCTGCAACGCTCTGAGGACATTCTGCTGGAGATTTTCTAAATCCTCAACTACAGCCCAGAGAGCATTTTCTGCTGCTCTGGATAGCTCGCCTCTGACTCGCGGGTTTTCTGGTTGCTTCTCGAATCGCCCCATTAGCTTCTAACCTCTAACACCTTGACGATAAAGCTGCTTCCTGTGCACTTTATTAGCGCTCATACTAATTTCCTGTATTTTGTCAGATAAATTAAAAATTTTAACAGCACTTGGGCATTTCAACGTAATTCTGTCATACTGAACACAGGTTGGCAAAGCATCAAATTTGCTCTAGTGCTTACTACACCGTGTTCTCTTCAGCATTGACAAGTATTTGCTCAGTTTAATTGCCATCAACTATTTGCCAATGAGATTTTACTTTTAAAGAAATCTCACTCCAAATAAATATTTATTGTTTTGCTGCCAATAGTAATTGTCAAACACTTGCAGATGCGTGCGCGTAGACGGAAACCGACTCGTTGCTAGACATTGCCACAAAATTGTTTGACTTGCGAAACTAGCTGTAAATTTGTGTGGAATGTAACTTGTGTGACATTTTACATCTCTAAATGGAGATTAAAGCATCTTTCTGTGGAAATTTAAAGTTACGCTATCCCCCTGCACATCATTCTAATGAATGAGCTGCAATTGTGCAAAAATACGCTTTTTTAGCGTTGTTGCAGTTTAGTAGAACTTACGCACTGTACAAATTCATCGTGATGTGCGTTAACGAAAATAGTTTGTTTCAGGCTTTTTTTAATTATCTTTTGATCGTAAATAGGCCATGCTGTAGGGGTTTAGCATGCTAAACCCCTACGAAAGATGTGGTTTTTATTGTTCATATTTGGTATTTCCTGTCAATGCGTAAGTCCTAGATTCGACCAAAACCATTCTTTTGGGACTACCTACGAAATTACAAGGGTTTCAAGGCTTAATTCACATTAAACGTAATTTAGAAAAATATTAATAATTCTTAGAAGAATAAAATCCGGGCGATGCTAAAGATGGCAGCGCTAAGGATAGCACTTATGGGGATTGTAATTAGCCATGCGGTGGCAATACCTTTTAATGTTTGGAACTTAATCGACTTGACATTCTGCACAAGTCCAATACCAACGACACCACCGACGAGAGCGTGGGAGGTGGAGACTGGTAAACCTAGACGGGAAGCGATGAGGATGGTGGTAGCTGTGGCGAGTTCGGCACAAAATCCACTACTAGGTTGCAAGGCAATGATGTTTTCGCCAATGGTGGCGATGACTTTTTTACCCCAGACGGCTAAACCACCAACTATACCAGCACCGCCAAGGATTAAAATCCAAGTGGGGATAGTGATTCCATCTGTAGGTACGCTACCAGTGCGATTGATGTAAACGATCGCAGCTAAAGGAGCGATCGCATTTCCCATATCATTAGAACCATGAGCAAAAGCTACAAAGCAAGCACTCAGCACTTGAAATCTGGCGAATAATCTTTCTATGGGATTGGGGAGTGGGGAGTGGGGAGTGGGGATTAGTTCTCCCTCATCTCCCAATTGTCGCCAACTAATGATGGTGAGTCCAACTGCTGCTATTGCACCCGTTAATAGTGGGATGTCGTAAGCAGGGATTTTGAAACCAACTTGCTCAATCACAAAATTGGTTAGCGGTTCTGTGAGCGATGGTAATACAATCACGCCGAATATTCCCAGTAATAAAGTACTCAACCAAGGAATCCACTCTTGTAACTGGACTAATTGATTGGGTTGATCCAAAATCCAGTGCTTGATTTGACTGTAGAATAAGGCAGCGATCGCACCACTAATTAACGGCGTTAAAATCCAGCCTACAGTGATTAATCTAATTGATGACCAATCAATTGCATCTATTCCCAAAGCTACCCAACTAAAGCCAGCGATCGCACCAACAACCGCATGAGTTGATGACACTGGTAAACCGCGTGATGTGGCAATTTGTAACCACACACCACAGGAAATTAGCACCGTTATCATCCCAGTAACGAATATTTGCGGTGTCGCAGCGAATAAGGTAGGATTAGCAATTTTTGTTGCTAGGGTTTCCGTTACTTCATGCCCAAACAATACAGCACCCGTAAACTCTAATACCCCAGCAATAACTAGCGCTTGTTTGAGAGTAACAGCTTTGGAACCTACAGAGGTTCCCATTGCATTAGCAACATCGTTTGCTCCAAGATTCCAGGCGACGTAGAAAACTAATAGGGCGACGAAAAATAAAGTATAAGGCATATATGGGCAGGTAGAGGAGATGGAAAAGATGAGGATGAACCTCTGAGCTTCGTCGTTGAACCTCTGAGCTTTAAGCTTCTAGTTTTAACACCGTCTCATCTTCCTGATTCTGGATAAATCAAGATTTTATAAGTATCCGGTGTAGGTGCGATCGCAACTTCCACAGCTGTTGATAAATCTTTTAATGGATAGCGATCGCTAATCAACGCTTGCACGTCAATTCGCTGATTAAATACAATATCAGCCGATAGACTTTGAAGCCGATAAGATGAGCTATAACTGCCTATCAAGTCAATTTCCCGACGATAGAGGATATTAGGGTTGATGGGAATTTCCACCTCATCAGGGAATTCAGCGAAAAACAAGATTTTGCCACCTTTGCGAGTATTATCAAGTGCTTGAAAGAAAGCTTTCTCGCTAGGAACAGCTAGCAAGGTAACATCAACACCCAATCCACCAGTCAGAGCATGGATTTTGGCGGTTAAATCGGCATCACGAGCATCAAAAGCCGCATCTGCACCGACATTCAAGGCTTTTTCAATTCTAGAAGGTAGTAAATCGGTAGCGATCGCATTTGCTCCAAAATACTTCACCAACATGATAAACATTAACCCAATAGGCCCAGCACCAGTAACTAACACGGTTTGTCCTGGAGCAATTTGGGCTTTTTTCACCGCCTTCAAACAGCAGTTAGTTGGTTCGACAAAACTCGCTTCTTCAAAACTGATATGATCCGGGATGGGAATTAGCCCACCGTTTTGGACAATATGTCCAGGTACTTTGACATAATCGGCAAAGCCGCCACCACTGGCGTTAAAACCTGCGGTTGTCGAGATGTTTTTGTAAACATCGCACATAGAGAAATTGTCATTTAGGCAGTAGGCGCAACGCATACAAGGGATATGGTGCATTACTGCTACCCGTTGTCCAACTTGCCAACCTTTGACATCATCGCCTAATGCTGCGATCGTGCCAGCAGTTTCATGTCCAAAAATGCGCGGCGGTTCATACAGTGGATAACGAATTTTTTTAATATCTGACTGACACAACCCCACAACCCGCACCTGTACCAGCACTTCGTCTGGTTCTAGAGTTGGAACTGGGATATCTTCGTAAGATAGTTGATTAACGCCTCTAAATACCTGTGCTTTCACCTTGGTTTTTCCCCACTCAACGATACTATATGTAACATTTAGTGGTTCAGGTTAGGTTATGAAGTTTGGGATTTAATCTTGCTTGTAAATCTTGGTACTTCTCTACTGAGTAATTCTAGAAGCTCAAAAAAACTCATGGGTGGCTTTTTGAGACTTTGAGACTGTTGCTGTAATACCCCAATCACTTGTTGCGGATAGAGATTATATAATTCAGTTAAAAAGTCATCTGGAGATTTGGCTTTGACTTGCCAAAGTGCTAAATCTTGATCTTGAAAATGCTTCAGGTTTTAAGTGACAATTATATCAGCCTTAGCTACCACAGCAGCAGCCAGAACATGGCGATCGTTAGGGTGATTTGTCATTAATTGAACAATACTATCAGGAACTACGAGTAATGCTGTGGGAAAAGCTTCTTTAATTCTCCCTTCCAGTCTCATAGCTTGAGTAGTTGTGAGTCTACCTGTATTTACTAGATTACGAGTTGCGCCATCAAGTATTTCTTGTGACCAATGTGGTACATATAACCTAGCCTCAGACATACATAATAGGGTATCTCGTAAGTACATAGGGAACAGTACACAAGAATCCAGCACAGCAAGATACATAATAATCAGAACACCCTATTCATAAAATCCTAACTCTTGGCTTTCAGCTATTAATTCATCTAGCAATTGTCT